>JARRQT010000034.1:0-17236 GCA_037381445.1 Calditrichia bacterium | reverse complement strand
TTTGTTCAGGAAACTAAAAAATTTTCCTTCATTCAATGTATAATTGGATGAATATACTAGTGAATCATTTAACGAATAATAAGAGGTTAGTCATGAACGAAAAAATTCTGGATAAAAACTGGACACAGATTCTTCCGGAAATTTGCAAAGGGTGCGGCCTGTGTATTGACGCCTGCCCGCAGGATGTATTGAAATTTCATGAAAAATTCAACTCTAAAGGTTACCATTATGCATATTATATCGGGGAAGGCTGCACGGGCTGCAACGTCTGTTTTTATGCCTGTCCCGAACCGGAAGCAGTGGCGGTTTATAAAAAAGGCCATGTGCTTCAAGAAAATGAGGAGGTATTTTAGAAATGGCAAAAGAACTTCTTAAAGGAAATTACGCAGTAGTGAAGGGCGCGATCCTGGCCGGTTGCCGCTTATATTTTGGTTATCCCATTACACCGGCATCCGAAATTGCGGAAGCTGCTGCCTATTACTTACCGATAATTAACGGAACATTCATTCAGGCGGAAAGCGAAGTGGCCGCGGTAAACATGCTTTATGGCGCAGTCAGCGGCGGACTCAGGGCCATGACTGCTTCGTCCAGCCCGGGCATGAGCCTGAAACAGGAAGGCATCTCGTACGCTGCCGGTGCGGAACTACCCATCGTGGCAGTGGATGTGGTCCGCGGTGGCCCCGGATTGGGAAATATTGCTCCTGAACAAAGCGATTACAACCAGATCGTCAAAGGCGGCGGACACGGCAATTATAAAAATATCGTGTTAGCACCGAACAGTGCCCAGGAAATGTGCGATCTCACGCGCTTGTCTTTCGACCTTGCGTTCAAATATCGTAATCCGGCATTCATTCTGACCGATGGTTTTATCGGCCAAATGATGGAGCCGGTAGAATATGAAGAACCCCGCGTTGATTTTCCGCGGGAAGACTGGGCCCTTTATGGTGACCTGGAAAGCAAAAAGAATCTTATCAGTTCCATTTCCCTGGATCCCGATGAGCTGGAAGCTCATAATCGCAAACTGCAGAAGAAATATGCATTGGTTGAGGAAAACGAAGTGCGTTATGAAGAGTATTATCTGGACGATGCAAAATTCGTAATCATGGGCTATGGTATTGTTTCCCGGATGCTGCGCTCTGCGGTGGAACAGCTTCGCAAAGAAGGGCTGAAAGTCGGCCTTCTTCGCCCGATCACACTCTTCCCCTTCCCCAAAAAACAGATAAAAGAGCTGGCTGACCGCGGCGCGGCATTTTTCGTGAGCGAAATGAGCAACGGACAGATGATTGACGATGTGCGCCTGGCCACCGAAATGAAGGTTCCCGTGTATTTCTACGGCCGGATGGGCGGCAATGTGCCGAACACGGAAGAGTTGATTGAGCAAATTAAAATTCATTATCAAAAATCATGATTTCAGCAAAGAGGTGATAGAATGGCAAAAACATCATGGGTAAAATCGAATGCATTTTATGATGAATACTTTCGGAATCCCAATCCCGATAAAAAAAGCACACATTATTGTCCGGGCTGCGGCCACGGCAATGTGCATAAATTTATTGCCGAAGCACTTGAAGATTTTGGCGTGGTCGATAATTCGATCATCATCAGCCCGGTGGGCTGCAGTGTTTTCGCATATTACTATTTTGATACGGGCAACATTCAGGCTGCCCACGGCCGGGCCTCTGCGGTTGCAACCGGTATTAAAAGAGCGCATCCGCACAGCGTGGTGCTCAGCTACCAGGGCGACGGCGACCTGGCCGCGATCGGAACGGCGGAGCTGATTCATGCGGCGAACCGCGGCGAAAATCTGACGGTCATTTTTATCAACAATGCGATTTACGGAATGACCGGCGGACAAATGGCGCCTACCACGCTGGTTGGTCAAAAAACCACTACCAGTCCCCGCGGACGCGACCCCTACAATGAAGGAAGTCCGATTCGCGTTTGTGAAATGCTCAACAGCCTGGACGCCCCTGTTTATCTGGAACGGGTTTCGCTGCACGATGTGAAGCATCGGGCCAAGGCGAGAATGGCAGTCCGCAAAGCGATCCAGAACCAGATCGACGGCAAGGGGTATTCGCTGGTGGAAGTCCTCTCCCCCTGCCCTTCCGGCTGGAAGATGGATCCTGTGGATTCCCTGAAATGGATTGAAGAAGAAATGACCAAGGTATTTCCTCTGGGCGTTTTCCGAGACCGTTCCAAAGAAATCGAGCCACGTCAGGTAAAAAGTGAAAAGGCCACTGCGGAAATGGTAAAAGAACAGCTTGGTCTGACCATGCTCTCCGATAAGCATTTCCCCAAATCAGCTCCGGATGCCCGTCATATGAATCCGGCCATCAAAGCGGCAGGATTCGGCGGCCAGGGTATTCTGCTGCTGGGCGTGGGCCTGGCGCAGGCGGGAATGATGGAAGGCTATAATGTCTCCTGGATTCCTTCCTACGGCCCGGAAATGCGCGGCGGGACGGCCAATTGCCATGTTCATATTTCCGAGACCCCGGTTGGATCACCGGTTGTTTCATTCCCTTCCGTGCTGATAGCGATGAACCGTCCTTCACTGGAAAAATTCGAGAAGGACGTTAAAGAAGGCGGAATGATCATCTACGATTCTTCGCTGATCGATATTAAACCGTCGAGAAATGATGTGGAAATTATGGCGATTCCGGCCACCAAAATGGCGGATGAACTGGGAAATACCCGTATCGCCAACATGATAATATTGGGTGCGTACGTTGGCTATGCAAACGTGCTCAACAAAGAAACACTTTTCGAAACCCTGAATTTTATTATCAGCCGTCAGAGATTAATTGAAATCAACAAACAGGCGATTGAAAAAGGATATGAATTCGGCCGGGAACTGGCCAGGCTACAGGCAAAAGAAACAAATTAAATGATACATAAGCGGGAGATCGGAATTCCGGTTTTCCGCTTTTCTTAAATAAGAGAAGAATTCATAATTTATTTTTTATTTTTGAGAAATATTTCACCGATTACTCCCTTCCCCAAATAAACAATTTTCTACATAAGACTACCATTTTCAGTAAACAAAGCTATTTCTTAAAAAGAATTTAAAGAATCAAATATTTGGTACAAATTTTGTTGATTATATCCATGAGTTAATTAGTGAAAATTATAACAGAAAGGTAGTGGCATGAAAGTAACCAGACTCCCAAAAGCGAATGTGGAAGAATTCCTGTCGAGCTTGCGGGATTTTGGCGAAGTCATCATTCCCAAAGAAAAACCTGAACAAAAAGGGGTGTATGTTTTCGATGTAATGACCGATCCCCGCGAAATGGCCTGGGAATATCTTCGCACAATTATCCCCCCCAAAAAGTACCTTACCAAACCAAAAGAAGTGATTTTTAATTTTCATGTCGAAAAAGGCTTTGAAGAAGTCATTGAAGACGGCGAGAAGAAACGCATTCTTTTTGGTTTACATCCTTGTGACATTCATGGAATAAAAATTCTGGATGTCGTCTTCAATCAACAATATAAAGATCCGTACTATGCGAAACGCCGCGGAAATACCGCCATCATCGGATTGAGCTGTATGCCCGATGAGAAATGTTTCTGCAAATCGATGCATACGGATTACACGGAAGACGGATTCGATCTGGCGTTGTCGGATATCGGCGATGATTATCTTGTGGCCATCGGAACCAGTCTGGGTGATGATATTGTCACCGAGCGGCAGCATCTGTTCGAAGAAGTGGAAGAAGAACATCGCAAGAAATATCTGGATTTTCGGAAAAAGCGGAATGAAAGCTTCCAGCTCAAGCTGGATATTGATGATCTTCCTTACATTCTCGACCTGGAACAGGCAAATCCCATATGGGAAGAGTTGGGAGAACGCTGCCTGACTTGCGGCAGTTGTTCAATGGTCTGCCCCACCTGCTATTGCTTCAACATTTATGATGAACTTAATCTGGATGCCAAAAGCGGACGTCGCATCAAGCAGTGGGATGCCTGTCTGTTCAAAGATTATGCGCTGGTCGCCGGCGGTCACAATTTCCGCGAGGAACGAGCCGAACGCGTGAAAAACCGTTACTACCATAAACAATTCAGAATGGTTGAGCAGTACGGGGAACCCAGTTGTGTGGGCTGCGGACGCTGCATAAATGCCTGTCCGGCAGGAATCGATGTCGTGGAAGTATTAACCAAAATACGGGAGGGCAGCTATGTTAGCGAATAAAATGTTGTCGAACCAGCCGTGTTTTCCATACGAAATGGGAACGAATCCATATAAGCCCGAGCTGGCAAGAATTATCAGCATGGACCCGATGGTGGAGGACAATCACCTGTTCCGTTTCCGTTTCGAAGATGCAAACCTGAACACTAAATTTCAATATAAACCCGGTCAATTTATGGAGGTCTCGGTGCTGGGCGTCGGAGAATCGCCCATCTCCATCTCTTCCACACCCACTCGCCGGGGCGTCATCGAGATGTGTATCCGCCGCGCGGGACGCGTCACCAATGCCCTTTATCATCTGAAACCCAACGACCTGATTGGCCTTCGCGGACCTTTCGGAAACGGTTTTCCGGTGGAAGAAATGAAGGGTGATAATCTGCTGATCGTTGCCGGTGGTCTGGGTATGGTGCCGTTACGCTCCATCTTACTGTACGCGCTGGATAACCGGCAGGACTATGAGCGCATCATCCTGCTGTACGGAACGCGGTATCCCGATTTTCTGTTATTCCGCAGTGAATTGGAAGCGTTATCCCTGCGCTCGGATGCGGAATGCCATCTGATTGTGGAAAAACCGGCCCTGTCACCCAAAACGCCGGAATGGCGTGGCAATTTCGGCATGGTGACTGATCTGTTTGATAATATCAAAGAGCTGGACGTGCGCAGGACCCATGCAGTGGTCGTCGGCCCCCCAATTTTCTACAGATTTGTCTTGAGCAAGTGCCTGGATATGGGATTCTCGAAAGACCGCATTCTGATGTCTCTGGAGCGCCGCATGGAATGCGGTATCGGAAAATGCGGGCACTGCGAGATTGGTAATAAAAAAGTTTGCACAGACGGTCCTGTGTTTACTTACTGGGATGTGATGAATTTACCCGAAATGATTTAGGAGGATTAGAGAATGAGTAAACCAAAAGTCGGAATTTTCGGATTAACCTCCTGCGCCGGGGACCAACTGGTCATCCTGAATTGTGAGGATCATCTGGTGGACTTAGCCAATGCAGTAGATATTCAGGACTGGGAGATGGCAAAAAGCCAGAATAATGAAGAGATAGGACTTGATATTGCCCTGGTTGAAGGGTCCGTTGCGCAGGTTCGTGATATAGAAGCATTGAAAAAGATACGCCAACGTTCTAAAATATTAGTCGCACTAGGCACCTGTGCCGTCTGGGGAGGCATCCCGGCCATGAAAAATGAGGTTCCCCGTGAAGTAATGCTGGAAGAAGTGTACGGCGATAACGTCCGTTTCATTGAGAGCAAGGCGGCCCAGCCGTTGAGCTCTTTCGTGAAAGTGGATTATAATCTGCCCGGGTGCCCCATTGAGAAGGAGCAGTTCCTGCAGATGATGGCCTCTTTCCTGCATGGGGACATACCGGAGATACTCAATTTCTCCGTATGCTCCGAGTGCAAGATGAAAGAGAATGTGTGCCAGATCGTCTACAAAAATGAAGTCTGCTGCGGTCCCTTAACAGTTGCAGGCTGCGGCGCGCGCTGTCCCTCGCACAATGTCCCCTGCACGGGCTGCCATGGCCCCATTGAGGAAGTTCATTATGATGCCGAAGTCAAGATGTTCGAGCGGAAAGGGATCAAGCCGGAGGAGATTATCAGGAAAATGCAGATTTATGCCGCACCTGCGTGGATGCCGGAAAAACTAATGGAGGAAATTGAGCATGAAAATAAATAAAAAAATCGCGATTGATCATCTCGGAAGGGTTGAGGGTCACGGCGGCATTCATGTGGAAATTGAAAACGGAGCCATCTCCAAGGTCAACATGGATATCTACGAGGGGTCCCGTTTCTATGAAGAACTTCTGGTGGGAAAGCATTACGAAGAAGTTGCCGGAATCGTCAGCCGCATCTGCGCTATTTGTTCCGCCGATCATTTGCTGGCTTCCCAGATGGCCACGGAGAAAGCATTCGGCGTTCAGGTGTCAAGGCAGACTTACCTGCTGCGGGGCCTCCTGCTGCACGGCTCCATGATTGAAAGCCATGCACTTCATGTCTATGCCCTTGCCCTGCCCGACCTGCTGGGTTTCGACGGCGTCATCTCCATGGCATCCCAGTATCCCAGGGAAGTGTCCATCGCCCTCAGCCTGAAAAAGCTTGGAAATACCATTCAAGAATTAATTGGGGGACGTGCCGTACATCCCATCAATCCCATCATCGGCGGCTTCGGTCTGGTGCCCACCCGACAGCAGCTCATCGATCTGAAATCCCAGATTGAGAAAGGTCTTGAAGATGCCCTGGTTACTGTGGATGTCTATGAGAAACTGCTGCCGTTGCCGGACTTCGCTACCACACCTACTGTCTATACGGCGCTTGAACCGCGCGAACTTCGCTACAGCTATCTCGGTGATGTCATTCAGACTTCTTTGGGCGATAAGTTTCCCGTGGAAGATTATCGAAAGGTCTGCCATGAACGGGTCGTCTCCCATTCCCACGCAAAGCAGTCCCTGTTCGCGAATGAGCCTTTCATGACCGGTTCACTGGCAAGATTAAACCTTAATTATCAGCATATCCGGGGAGCCGCCCAGGATGTCCAGAAACGGCTGCTGCCCAATATGCCGGAAACCAACATCCTTCACAACAATACCGCTCAACTGATAGAGCTTATCCACTCCCTGGAAAGAGCGATCATTTTGATTGACCAGTTGCTGGAAGAGGGCGTTGAGCAGGAAGCGCCCATCAAGATTACGCCCAAAGCAGGCAAAGGCGTCGGCGCCATTGAGGTTCCGCGAGGTACATTGTATCATTCCTATGAATATGATGATAACGGAATTCTGGTGGAAGCGGATGTTATCACCCCTACCGCCCAGAACCTGGCAAACACCGAAAAAGATCTCCGTACCGCAGTGGAAAACTCCATGAAGCTGCCGGAAGAGAAACTTCGCCTCAACCTGGAAATGGTTGCCCGCGCTTATGACCCCTGTATCTCCTGCGCCGTCCATCTTGTGGAAATAGAATTTAAATAGAAATTAACTTCATTTTTCCGGCATGTACCGGATTAGGTTCTGCATGTTTATACATGCAGAACCTAATATTTAAAATTAAATGAAATATTTAACAAAATATTTTTTCTGTTGATTTTTAAGTTTTAAATGATATATTACCGGAAATTGTTACATAATTAACAAGTATTTTTAGTTAAATAAATTGCATTGTTAATTTTTTCTGCATTGTGAATTATGTATTTTGTTGAGATTTTTTACGAAGCAGCTTGGCTGTCCGAATAAAATAAGATAATTAAATAGAGAACTTTCTCTTGATATCGGATAAGAAAGCGACATCAAATACGCGAAAAGAATCTCCTGCACCCCTCCCCGCTGATTTGGTAAAGGATTGGCAGCATAATGCTAACACGACCGGTTTTCGGCACTCCCCGCTCTTTCACACTCCTCATCATGTAAGATACCCTGGTTTTGCATACAGATACCTGGCATTTTACGATTATGTAAGCAATTAAAGAAAAATCACCGGATTCACCGAGAATCCGATTGAATTTATAGAATGTTGTCTTTTGTCGTGTGCTTTTAAAAACCGGTTGCTTGCTGCAAGCGGGTCATCCGGAATCTCTGCATCTTTTCTGGCTTGTGAATTTCATTGTATTCTTTTCTTTTTTCACTACCCCTGTAAGTGACGGGGCGGAGCTATATTCAATCAAAATGGAAGAATCCCATGCGACCAACACTTATTGCTGGTTTGGGAAATGCAGGCTTCCAGGATGAAGCAGCAGGGCTTTACATTGTCAGCCAATTGGAAAAAAATTATTCGAATTTCCCGTTCCGGTTGATTTCTATCGGCAACGATATATTGAATCTCATTCCGCTATACCAAGGAGAGAAAAAAATACTGTTTATCTCTTCCGGTTTCATGGATTGCCCGGCAGGTGAATACTGTTATCTTTCTGTTAGTGAAATAAATGATTCTATAAGAATTATCGGCATGAACGGGATTGAAATCAAAACGCTGTTTCATGAAATCCCGGTCCTGCGCCAATATGACCTGAAAGTTCTGGCATTCAGAATCAAATGGAATGAATGGGGAGATGAACTTTCTCCGGAAGTTTCCAAACTTATGACGATCATGATTCACGATTTCTGGTATCTGCTGGAAAGACTGAATTTCGCCTGAACGATGTTTTATCTCTTTACCTCCATATAAATTAGAAATTATATCATTTATCATGTATCAGAGGTAAGAATGTATCAGATTTCCAGAGAGAATCTATTCCGCAGCCTTGCCAGACTCAATCATGAGTATCCGCTGTTCATTCCCATCGAATTTGAAAATCATTATTATTTCGAGCCTGTGGCGCGCGACGGATGGAAGGATGAATTATGGTTTTACCCTCCCTTACGGACAACACTGCCGTTGAAGACCTTCTATACTCCGCCGCTGAAACAAGTCAGCCGATATCCCGGACCCGAGACAACTGATGAGGTGCAGCCGGTGGTCATCATCGGTCCCAAGGCCTGCGATATTCACGCCCTGAAAATAATGGACAAGGTATACGCGGAAGGTGAATTCCCCGAGCCATATTACGTGGAAGCGAGGGAAAAGAATATCATCATTTCAACCGACTGCCGCAGCGCCGGACCCCATTGCTACTGCACACTGATGAATTATAAGCCTTATCCCAAAGCGGATTTTGACCTGAACCTGTCTCAAATCAATGGGCTTCTTCTGATTGAAATCTGTTCGGAAAAAGGGAAAAAAATTCTGGAATCCAGTTTTATAAATTTGGAGGAGGCCCCGGACTCCATGATACTGGAACGGGAGAGGCAGCGGGAAATGGTTACCGAGCAGGTGGAAAAACAAAATGAGAAATATAGCTATTTTGAAGATCACAAACATTCCATCGAACGGCATCTCGATTCCGGAATCTGGGAAGAACTGAGCAAAACCTGTGTGGAATGCGGGACCTGCACGCAAATCTGCCCCACCTGCCACTGCTTTTTGATGTATGACCAGCCTGTTGAGGATAAATTCGAACGCATTAAAGTGTGGGATTCGTGCTTCTTCGGGGGGTATTCCCGTATGGCGGGAGGATTGACGCCTCGCTTGCGGCTGGCCGAACGGTTTAAAAACCGTTTTTACCATAAGTTCAATTCCTTCGTTACCAATTTCGGTCTGCAGGCCTGCACCGGCTGCGGGCGCTGCGTGGAGGGGTGCATGGGAAACATTGATTTGCGCGATGTACTGATGGAACTGGAAAAACGGGTTGTCCTCAAGGAAACTCCGGATCTTATCTAATTCACCATAAAGTTGCGGACAATTGAGCTAATAGAATTCAGCAAAACAGAGACAAGAGACATTCCATGAAAAATGTATATCAACCTTTGGATACCAGAGTACTGGATGTAATTACCGAAACGCCGACCATCAAGACACTGGTGCTGCAGCCGCCGGAACCGATTTTGTTTCGCTCGGGGCAGTTCATGCAGCTCACCGTTCCGGGTGTGGGAGAAGCGCCCTTCACCCCCTCTTCCTCGCCTTACAAACCGGAAAATATGGAAATCACTATCCTGCGGGCCGGCCGGGTCACCGAAGCGGTTCACGATTTAAATCCCGGTGATAAGGTGGGACTGCGGGGGCCTTTCGGGAAAGGCTATCCGATTGACAAATTTGAGGGCAGGGAAATTCTGGTTGTAGGGGGCGGCGTCGGTCTGGCGCCTTTGCGGGCCCTGCTGTATGCTCTCTTCCACAATCTGGAAAAATTCAAGCGGGTTTCCATTAAATACGGCGCCCGGAATCCTTCGGAGTTAAGTTTCCGCCGTCAGTATGAGGAGTGGCGGAATCTGCCCAAAGTTGATATGGAGGTCAGCGTAGACAGCGCCAACGGAAACTGGGAAGGACGCGTCGGCCTTGTAACAGAACTGCTCAACCATACTGATATTGATCTTGACAACAGCTTTGTCGTCTCCTGCGGCCCGGAAATCATGCTGAAATTTGTCACCATGAAACTGCTCAGCGTGGGATTTAAGCCGGAGCAAATCTATCTCTCCATGAACCGGAATATGAGCTGCGGCATGGGAATCTGCGGGCGATGTAATATCGGACCTTACTATCTGTGCAAAGACGGGCCTGACATGAATTATGCAAAAATTCAGAAATATCCGGATGTTTTCGGCTGATATGGCATTTTAATCCTTTATGATGCCAGCGGAATGAAGAACAATTTTTCAATCAATCCGTCAAAAAAATATTCATACCATTCAACAAAAAAGATTTTCCCGCATTTGGTTTTCCCATACCGAATAAAATGGCAAGGTAACAGATAATGAAACAAGAATTTCAGGTCACATGTCCCTTCTGTGCTGTCGGCTGCCGCTTCAAAATACTTAAGGGCCAGGATGATGTCGTCTTTTCGGGGCGGACCCGGGACGCAATTGATTACGATTACGAGAATCCCGTGAATGAAGGTGCCCTCTGCCCGCGGGGACATTTTGCCTACGAACTGCTCTCTCACCCGCAGCGGCTGGGCCGGTCGTATTACAAATCCAACGGCAGTCTCCAGCCGCAAATCACGGAACTTATTTTTGAGAATATTGCGGCCAATCTGAAAAAGGAATCCTTCCCTTCTCCAATGGCCATTCTTGCCAATCCCCTGCTGTCACTGCACGATATCCGTACCATCCTGGAATTCGCCGTAAACATGAAACTGCAGGCCATCGATTTCATCATGCCGGCCGACCGCCATCTGTTCCGGGCGCTCCTCGATGTTCCCTTCTCCTTCTCCCGCTGCGACGACGCCCGTCTGCTCAAAAATATGAATCATGTATTATACATGGGGGATGTTTTCACAAAACAGCCGGTCCTCAGCCGGCACATGCTGAAAGCGAAATATGCTTTTCGGAAAAACGGTTTCTATACCATAAATCCAATTCCCGGCAAAACCAGCTGGTTTTCCAATATACACATTCAGAATACTCCGCATCATGAACCGCTGCATCTGTTTTACCTGCTGAATACCGCACTGGAATTAAAGAAAAGCAGCCGGCTGAGCGATGAACAGATCTGGCTCGGTGACTTTATCCGGAAAGATGTGCTTCCCATTATTACCGAATTCGTTCCACCGGCCCAACTGGTTTCGCTGAAACGGATTGCAGAGGTGCTAGCCTCCAATCAGAAATCCGCCATCTTTTATTCCACCCATCTTTATAATGCCGCCGGAAGCTATCTGTCAGGCATGGCATGCGCGGCCCTAGCACAGATTAGCGACAGTTCCTTTATCCCCTTGTACACGGACGGCAATCTGTATGCAATCGAGGAGTTATCCAGGGACGCATTTAAGAAGCTTGACATCGGAAGAAAGCCCCTGCTCTACCACCTTCTGCAGAATAAATATCAATATATTTATGCAATCGGGTGGAATCCGGAGAGCGCTTATCCGGGAGTAATGGACTGGCCCGACGGATCTTCGTGGATTATCAGCTCGCTGGTCAAAGACCAGTTCCCGGAAAATACAAAGGCCCTATTGGCGCAGGCATATTTGTACGAACAGATGGACCTCCGCACAAGCTTTTTGCCCTGGCAGTCCCAGGGGTCTCCGGCAGTCAAAACACCCATCGGTTCGGCCCAATCGCTTTCCCATTTAACCTACCTTCTCAACCAGAAACTTTCGGAAAAGAATATCACGCTGGCCGGAAACGGAGTGGAACCGTACCGGAAGGACTGGACAACGGCCTTACAGGAGGAATTTTCATATTACCGTCAGCAACTGGAGAGACAGACTGCCGCACCCGGAAAATGGCTGATTCCCGCCGATCATCAGATACATTATGGCGATGGGCAGTTGACTCAGTTTTCATCGTGGGCCGCGGTTGAACATGAAAATAAGCAAATGAAGCTTTCAGCGGAAGAAGCCGCGGCGCTAAAGGTAGAAAACGAACAATATTTTAACATAACCCATAATGGGAAGCGGATAGTGTTCAAAAGCCAAATCGACGAGAATTTACCTCCGAATGTTCTGGTTCCGAACTCCCACTACCTTCCTGCCCGTCGAATGATGTCCGGTGAGTTCGCAGAGCATAACCGTGAATATTACTTCTGGTGTCCCAAAATCCGCACCAATGAGTAAGAATGTCTGCCCGGCTGCATAAACCGGGATATTCATACCAAACCCTATGATTAATTGCCTGCGGGGAGTAAAGTTCATGCCAAACATAGAAAAAAGAATTGTTGTCAATTTGGATCTTTGTATTGGGTGCCGGAGCTGCTCCGCAGCCTGCCACTATGGACATCATAACCAGAGCAACCTTGTTCACAGTGCCGTGGAACGCATTGCGCTGGTACCGGCAAACTGCCGTCACTGCCTGAATCCGGCGTGTATGGCAGCCTGCCCCACCGGCGCGTTATTTCAGGATGAAGACGGGTATGTCACGCGCTCAAACATGCTCTGCGTTGGATGCCAGTCCTGCTCCCTGGCCTGCCCGTTTGGCGTAATCGGAGATGAATTCACGCGGCATGTTTCCCCAAAATGTGACTTGTGCATTGACCGCGTGCAGCAGGGAAAACAGCCGCGCTGCGTATCGGCCTGCCCTGCCGGCGCCCTGCAATTTGTGGAACTGACCCCGACCGAGGTTCCGGCCACCTTTATCGGCAGCCGGATTGTTGCCCATTCAAAAATACGGCGTATGTAAGGTTTTAATTATCAACTATGCTTTGCTTCCATGAGGCTAAACCCAAATCCGAGTCTTAAAAGATGATGGCAAATAAATGAGGAAGGAGAGATAAATGATCTGTCCGGTATGTCAAACCCGTAACCCCAAGACCCATAATTTCTGCAAGGAATGCGGGACCCCCCTCAAAGAGGGAGTCAGGGACTACGAAAAATTGCTTGAGAAAGCCACACTTTTTGAAAGCGAAGGCCAGATTGAGGAGGCCGCTGAGGAATTTATGAAGGCCGATGCCATGAACCGCAAGCCTGAAATCGCCCTGCATATCGGAAACCTGTTTTACCGGCTTGGCAAGCTGGATGAGGCCATCGAACAGTATCAGCGAAGTATCGAGATGAAACCAAATCAGGCCGGCGCCTATTACGGCATGGGACTGGCGCTGTACCGAAAGGCGCAGATTTCGGAAGCGATTGAACAGTTTCAGCGGACCCTTCGCATCGATCATGATTTTCTGATGGCCTACTACTGGCTGGGCATCTGCTACTATCACCACGGCCAGTTGCAGGAGACCTGTGACACTTTTCGCCGGCTGCTGGAAATGAATCCTGAATTTACAATCGCCTATTATCATCTGGGTGAGGCATGCGCGCAACTGGGAAATATTGATTCAACCATTATCAATTTCGAAAAAGTCGTAGCTGACAACGCGTCGGATGCGCCGGCACATTTCCAGTTGGGGGTTGCCTATTATAAAAAAGGCGAACTGGACAAGGCCATCGAGAGCTTTAAAAATGTACTAAATCTGGATCCCGAGCACGACCGCGCCAAACATAATCTGAAAGCGCTGGAGGATGTGAGATATCATTTTTATTAACAGCGCGGATGTGAACAGTCCGGATACATCATGTTTCCCTGCCACTCTTCATTAGGCATCCAAAACAACATGCATTGCTCCTTTCATCATTTACAGAATATCCAGGATTTTTTAAGGAAGATTAAATGGAAAATATTACCCAATACCTGATTGCTTTCCTGATTTTTCCGGGATTCCTTTTTACGGCCGCGTTCGGACTCATCACCAGTTGGGTAGACCGGAAAGTCACCGCCCTGGTTCAGTGGCGGGTCGGGCCTCCCTTCTTTCAGCCGTTTTACGACATTTTTAAGCTCTGGAACAAGGAGCTGCTCATTCCCTCCGCTGCCCGGCGTGCCGGATTTCTGCTGGCGCCCCTGATTGGGGTGGCTGCCACGACACTTCTCGCAACCATGCTTGGCATCATAAACCTGAATCCCGATATTCATTTTGTGGGGGATGTGATAGTTATCATCTACCTGATGGTCCTGCCGCCGCTGAGCATTGTGTGGGGCGGTTTTGCTTCCGGTAATCCCATAAGCGCACTGGGGGCCAGCCGCGAAATCAAATTAATGATGGGATATGAGCTGCCCTTTATTATTGCGGTAGCGACGGTTCTGTTCAAGGTTGGCAGCCTGTCGCTGGGAGAGATTATTCAGTATCAGGAAATACACGGCGCTCTGATCAATCATATTTCCATGACGGCGGCATTTGTGGTTGCACTGGTCTGCCTGCAGGCCAAACTGGCCCAGGTGCCGTTCGACATCAGTGAAGCGGAATGCGAGATCATGGAAGGTCCCTTTCTGGAATATTCCGGGCCGGCGCTAGGTCTGTACAAGATCATGAATGCGATGCTTTACGTGGTGGTGCCGTGGTTTATCATCAGTCTCTTCTGGAGCGGCACAAGGCTGGAAGGCTGGGGGATTCTCTGGTCGGTCCTGAAATATCTGTTGATTATCACTGTCGTGGTGCTGGTCAAAAACACCAACCCCCGCGTGCGGATCGATCAGGCGGTGAAATTTTTCTGGGGATGGGTGACCCTCATCGCAGCGGCGGGAATGGTATTGATGTTTTTGGGATATTGATTTAAAATCAGGGTCCAATTTCTGAACAAGTCACTTAAAATTCTGATGGTCGTTCACCATACAATTTGGATTTCATCCCCAAATTCTTTACTAAACTCTGATTTTTTTCTGAAAGTTACGGAGTCCTATTATGCCAGGTTTAAATACGCGATGGCTTAAAAAATCCCCCTGGGTTTACCATGTCGGCACCGGCGGCTGCAACAATTGCGATATTGAGATACTGGATTGCCTGACGCCCCGTTTTGACGCGGAACGGTTCGGAATCAAGCTGGTGGTAAGCCCCCGGCATGCCGATGTGCTTCTGGTCAGCGGTCCGGTGACATATCATATCAGGCCCCGCTTACAGGAAGTGTACAGGCAGGTGCCCAAACCCTGCGTGGTGGCCTGCATCGGCGCCTGCGCTTGCACAATGGGCATTTTCAAAGATGCCTATAGCGTTGCCGGGCCGGTGGATAAGGTCATCCGCGAGATTGATCCCAATGCCGTGTTTGTCTACGTCCCGGGCTGCCCTCCCAAACCGGAGACCATGATTATGGCGCTGGTGAAGGCGCTTGGGAAAATCTGAATTCATATTTTTTTATAGAATCGCGAAAAAATCACATGGATAAAAAAAGTATGGAAAAAATGAGTATTCCCGAATTTATTGAAGAGTTTAAACAATTCTATAAAATTTCCTGCGAGATCCAGCAGGCCTCGCCACGGCGGGTTTATATCCGGGTCCCGCGGGAAAACCTGAAAGAAATTGCCCACACGCTGTTCCGGGGAATGGGCGCCAAATTTTCCATCGCTACCGGAATCGATGTGCGGGAAGGTTTTGAGGTTCTATATCATTTTACCATCGACCGCCACGGATTCATCTGCACCGTGAAAACCATTGCGCCGCGCGATGACCCCACACTGGATTCCCTGGTTTCGATCATTCCCGGCACCCTGTGGATTGAAAGGGAGATTCACGACATTCTGGGTGTTCATTTTGAAGGCCATCCCAATCTGAAGCGCCTGGTAAAAGCTGAATTTCTGGAGGATAACGAATTCCCTTTCCGCAAGGACTTTGATATCCGGAAATTCAAGGAAAAGCACGGTCTGATTCCCAAAATCAGCTTCTTCGGCGAGCTGGAAGAATCAGCAAACGAAACAACTCCCGCCAAAAGCGATGCGAAGACATAATCTTCATCAGCCTGATGATATTCGTCTTCATAAACAGGTAAGCTATCTATAATTCAAGGAGTTTTTAATGCGTTCAGTTATTCCCATTGGACCATTCCACCCGCTGCAGGATGAACCGGAAAATTTTCTTCTGACGGTGGAAGGCGAAACTGTTGTGGATATTGATGTCAATATAGGATATATCCATAAAGGTATTGAACTGCTTGCCCAGCAAAAAACCTATGACCAGATTGTTTTTCTGGTGGAGCGAATCTGCGGCATTTGTTCCATCACCCATACGGTATGTTTTTGCCATGCGGTGGAAGACATCCTGCAGATTGATATTCCGGAACGTGCGAAATACATCCGCACCATTTTGGGCGAGATTGAACGCATTCACAGCCATCTGTTATGGGCAGGTCTGGCAGGCCATTTTATCGGGTATAACACGGTTTTTATGTGGGCCTGGAAGTACCGGGAGCCAATCCTGGATATGATGGAACTGCTCACCGGCAATCGCCAGAGCTGCGGCATGCTGAAAGTTGGCGGCGTCCGAAGGGATCTGGATGACAGAAATTTTCCTGCCCTCCGCAAAACCCTTGATGAACTGGAACCCAAAATAAAAATGCTCGCGGAGGCCGTACAGGACGACCCGGTCCTCAAAGCGCGACTGGGCGGCGTGGGAATATTGAAGAAAAAGGATGCCATCGATTATTGCGTGGTGGGACCAACCGCCCGGGCTTCCGGTGTGGATATCGACGTGCGGCGGGATGAGCCATATGCCGCTTACCCGTATCTCGACTGGAGCGTTGTAACGTTAAACAGCGGCGATGTCTACGCCAAATTTCTGGTGCGGGTGCTGGAAGTCCTGGAATCCATAAAAATTCTGCGGCAGGCTATTGATCTGATTCCTAAAGGCGATTTTCTCCTGAAAGTGAAGGAAGTCCCGCCCGGCGAGGGAATCGGGCGCTACGAAGCACCGCGGGGAGAGGATATCCACTACGTGCGCTCCAACGGCACCAATTACCCGGAGAGAGTGAAGGTACGGGCACCCAGCTACATCAATATTCCGTCTTTTCACGCCTCCTGTATCGGTCAGCAGGTGGCCGACGTCGCCATCACCCTGGCGGCCGTGGACCCTTGCTATAGCTGCACGGAACGGATGATGTCCGCCAAATCGGCTTCCGGCCGCAGGCTGTTTTCTCAGGATGATCTGCTGAACCTGAGCCGCAGGAAAACGCAGGAAATCGCCGCTGATCTGGGAGCGGAGCCGGATCTGCCCAAATTGAAAGCCCGTATCTGATATCCCTCTGTTCCGGCCCGAAACCGGTTCAGAAATAATTATCAGAGAATTCTC
>JARRQT010000033.1:0-17245 GCA_037381445.1 Calditrichia bacterium | reverse complement strand
GATTTTATCACCATGTATAAAACGCCGGAAGCGGCGGCGGAGGTGACCCTGCAGCCGGTAGACATTCTGGGAGTTGACGCTGCGATTTTATTCAGCGATATCCTGGTTATTCCGGAAGCAGGCCTTGATGAACAAATCATTTATCATTTGGGTATTTTTTATATCTATCATAAACCGATTGCCTTTCACGCTTTTAAAATCGGGTCCGCCGTTAAAATAAGATTCCAGGGCCCGAACGACACTTTCCGCATCAGGCTTTTCAGGGATGATATCCACAGCCAGACCTGCCTTCTCGATATGTCCGGCCGTGGTCTTGCCGGCCACGCAAATGGCGGCTCCCTTTCTGAGCGGCTCCATGCCCGCCAGTTCAACAAAGAAATCAAAGGCGGAAGGAGCGCCGAAATAAATGGCATCATAGGCCCTCGAACGCACAAATTCCAGTTCGGCAGGATCGAGCACACTGTTTTTCACGGTTTGATAAAGGGGAATCCGCTGCAGTGTCACGCTCCCGGGAATCTTCACTTGTATATTCTGCAGTGACTGCCGGCTGGTGGGATTGAGGATGGTCAGTTTTCTTCCTTTTTCCAGCCGGACGACCTCGTCAATCAGTTGCTGCAGATTGTCCGCCCGCTGCTGGATCGGAAAAGCGGGGAACTCCTTCTGCCAGCGCTTTGCCGTTTTGCCGCCCACCACGCCTATTTTGAGGTTTCGCAGGCTCACCGCCGGGATTCCCAATACGTTAAGAAAATGGGCAAAAAACTGCACGCCGTTTTCGCTTCCCAAAAACAGCCAGTCAAAAGCAGCCAGATTATCCATCGCAGATTGTTCTTCTCCCGACAATCCAACCGGTTCAAGGGTGAAGGTTGAGAATACCAGGGGCCAGGCTTTGGCTTGCTGCAACGCCAGCACCATTTCCCGGGCCTGCTCCGGCCGGCGGCACAGTACGATTTTCTTATTTTTCAGCGACAATGACCGATCCCTCCTCCTTTTGCGGTTCGTCCTGACCATCCCGGTGCAGCTGGTGCGCCAGATCGGTCCCCAGTGCATCGAGAATGAACTCGTAAACCCGCACACGCTCCAGTTTGCGCTCTTCTGCGGTCAAATTCTCACTTCTCAAAACAGCGGAATCGATAATGCCAATGGCGATATCCGCAACAAAAGGCGCGGCATGGGGCCGCAGGATGTCTTCTTTAATACCCCGTTCCAGCGCAATAATCATCAGGTTTTTTATCTCCTGGTAAAGTTTGTGGAAATGTTCGTGCGGACTTCTGCTGCAATTCAGCTTTTCCTTGTACCAGATCTGAAAAAAATGAGAATATTTGGCCATGAAGCTGTACATATGGACCACAATCCGGCGGATATTGGTCAAAGGCGTATGGCGGTTATCAATCCTGTCCTGCAGCAGGCGAAGGAGTGATTCCAGCCTTTCGGTAATGATGGACTTGTAAAGATCCTCCTTGGTTGGAAAATAGTTGTACACGGTCCCCTTGGCGATTCCGGCCCGCACCGCCACTTCATCCATCAAAACCTCGTGATAGTTTTTCATGGCAAAGAGTTCGGAGGCGACGGCTATCAGCTGCTCCCGCCGCTGTGCCTTTAATTTTTCGTCAGGTTTCCGCATTTTTATTTTTAAATTTTCATTTAACAAATATTTGTTTTTTTGATCACTCGGACGCTTTCCGGATTTCCTCCAGAATTTCCCCGGCACCCATCTTAATCAGTTTCCCGGCAAGTTCCTTTCCCGCCGCCCCGGGTTCGTCCGTAGGAAAGACAACCGCGTCCCGAAAATATTTCTTTCCGTCCAGACTGGCCACGCAACCCTGCAGGTATATTTTCCCATCCCGAATTTCTCCCAGAGCTCCCAAAGGCACCTGACAGCCGCCTTCCAGCGTGCGGAGAAAAGCCCTTTCCGCCAGAACAGAGGACGCCACCGCAGGCCGATGAATGGTCTGCAGCATGTCCAGTATCGCCTTATTCTCCTTTTTGGCCAGCACGGCAAAGCAGCCCTGCCCAACTGCGGGAAACATGATATTAACCGGGATTTTCTGGGTGATGCGTGAATCGAATTTCAGCCGTTCCACACCGGCAGCCGCCAGAATCATGGCATCCCAATTCGCTTCATCGAATTTGCGGAAACGGGTATTCAGATTGCCCCGGATATCAATGATGCGAAGATCAGGGCGGTAATGCATCAGTTGGGCCCGCCTGCGCAGGCTGCCCGTGGCAATTACTGCGCCCTGCGGCAATTCATCCAGCCCTTTGCCGTTGCGGGAGATTAAAACATCCCGCACGTCCCAACGCTCTGTGACTGCACCAATAGTGAGGTCGGGATGGAATTCCGTCGGCACGTCCTTCATGCTGTGGACAGCCAGGTCGGTGCGGTCTTCCAGTAATGAGATATCCAGCTCCTTGGTAAAAAGCCCCTTGTCCCCGATTTTGGAAAGGGGCGAATCCAGAATTTTATCGCCGGTTGTTTTAATGATTTCAATTTCAAATTTAATCTGAGGATTTTTTTCCTGCAGCCTCCGCTTCACCCATTCCGTCTGCCACAGGGCCAGTTCGCTTCCCCGGGTCCCCAGGCGAACCACTTTACTCATCATCTTCCTCCAATCCAAAAATTTCCCGCACCACGTCCAAACGCAAAAGGCCCTCGGGATGCCCGTTCCCGAACTTCTTCAACTGTACCGTGGGCATATGCAATATTTTATTCAGAATAGCCCGCGAAATCAGGTCCGCTTTTTCAAATTCCGATTCACTGAGCTTATTTCGGTTCTTTTTCAACTCCGCCTGCCGGATATCTTCCAGTTTCTGCCGCAGTGAAACGATCGTCGGCGCAATCCGCAATCCTTCTTTCCATTCCAGGAAATTCCTGATTTCCTCCGAAATGATGGCTTCGGCCTTGGGGATTTCCAGCCGGCGCTTTTCCAGATTGAGATCGACAATCTGCTGAAGGGCATCGATATCATGCAGAAAAACCGATTCCAGTTTGTTGATTTGCGGATCAAAATCACGCGGTACGCCAATATCGATCATGAACAGCGGACGGGCTCCCCGCTTCGAGATCGCCTTCTCGATATCTGCCAGCGATACCAGGTAATCTGGGGCGGAAGCGGCGCCAACAATAATATCCACATCATGAAAAATTTCCCGCATTTGCGAAAATTCAATCGCCTTCCCCTGTAAATCGGCTGCCAGATTTTCTGCTTTCTGATGGGTGCGGTTGGCGATGAAGAGTCTGCCGATCCCCTTTTCCCGCAGGTGGCGCGCTGTCAGTTCACCGGTTTCGCCCGCCCCGATAAGCAATACGCTCCGCCGGGACAGATCCCTGAATATTTTCTGGGCCAGTTCAACCGCGGCGTAGGCCACACTGACCGCTCCGGCTCCCAGGGCGGTTTCGCTGCGAACTCTTTTCCCCACTGTAAAGGAATGGTTCAGCAGGCGGTTTAACATAATGCCGGTAAAATTGTTTTCATTGGCGATACGGTAAGCATCTTTCACCTGCCCCAGAATCTGCGGCTCGCCCAGAATCATCGAGTCGAGCCCGGAGGTTACCCGGAACAGGTGATGAATCGCCTCCTGCCCCCGTGCGTTGTAGAAGTACCGGCGGCTCTCTTCGGGTTCAATGCCGGATATTCGTGCGAACATATTCTCGATAGATGAAACTATTTTTCCCGGTTCCGATGCCACCGTATAAACTTCCGTCCGGTTGCAGGTGGAGACGATAATGCCTTCCTGAATGCCGGGGATTTTTTTGATTTCCTCAAGCGCCGAGGGAACATCATCCGAGCTCAAAGCCAACTGCTCGCGGAACTTAACCTCTGCTGTTCTATGATTTGTGCCTAAAAGAATGATTTCCATAAAGTCCGGTTATTTATTTGAATTCATGAAACGACGTTAAGAACAAATTGACTGCAACCATGGAAAAAAGAATAAAAACAAATCCGCTCACGGACAGATAAGCGAGCCGTTTATTGCTCCACTGGAAAATTTTTCCTCCGAACAATTCCAGGCCGTAAATAATCCAGGTGGCATAGGCAACCAGAATCTTGGGGTCCAGATTCACCAGTGATCCAAAGATTTTATGCGACCAGAATGTGCCGATCACGATGGCCAGCGAGAGACAGGAAAAACCGATCAGTGCCGAATTGTAATTCAGACCGGAAAGCACTTCCAGCGAAGGCAGACGGCTGTAGATGACGCCAAAACGCCGCGTTTTGATATCATGAAAAAGAAGAAGATACATAAGACTGTATAAAAAGGAGATGGCAAAACCGGAGTACCCCAATACCGCGGCGCTGGAGTGAAAAGAGAACAAAGGATTGTGCAGGATATCCGGAATGTCATGGGTAAAACTGATAAAAGCGGAAGAAAAAAGCTGCATAAAAAAGACAAATACCAGAATAAAATATCCCGTGGTTTTAACTTTCAGCCTGAACTCCAGGTAGATGTAGATGCTCACCGCCGCCAGTGCAATGACGGAAAATGCCTCCGCGATGGAAGCCAGCGGATAATGACTGAAATAAATCCCGCGTAAGACAATCTCGATAAGGTGAATTGAGACTGTGACCTTTAACATTGGCGACATGTATTTTTCCGCGAAGGGATCATCCCGGAAAAAATACATCCCATAGAGATACGTGGTAACAAAATATAGGACGGGAAGTATGGTATTTAAAAAACTGATGACAAATTCCATTGGAACCCTTTCATAAACTGACCAGTCAGTCAGATAATACAATCAAATGATAAAATTATCAAGCATAAAATAAATTTGCGGATTTATGATAAAATTTCTTTCAGCAACACGATATCTCGCCGTCCTGTTCCGAATGATTTTCTGTAAACATGCCGGAATAATTGAGCTATCTTTGATCTCGTCATTTTCTCGTTCAGGATTAGTCAGAGTAATATAACTCCCTATCCCGGATATAGTTCTCAGGATTTTGGCGGCCGATGTATCAGATTCCTTGATTTGGCGAAAACCAGAGCCTATCCGGATTTCACAATCTGCTATTTGACAATTCAACAGTCGGCAATGCCTCCTAAAAAATGGTTCCGGAAACAAACAATACGCCCAGCTTATTGTAATAAAAAGAGTTATTGCATCATCATTCATTCTTTATTTATCTTTCCAACCATTAACTTGTAAGGAGAAATCGTTTCATGAACAGAAAAATCCTCTTCAGTCCTGCCTGGTTTGTCGTATTCACTCTTGCTATCACTTCTATGTTTTTGAATCTTTCACTGTCTAACGCAGGAGGGAATCAGAAAATGGGAATTAGTTCGGAAGTGCAAAATAATCTTGTGCAAGTACTTGTCAAAAAATTCGGAGAAGATGCAAGGCCACGCATTGAAATGGGTGTTGCCCAAACAGCAGCTCGCTGGCAGCCATCAGACGGATCAGAAGAAGATTATCAGGAATTTTGCCTTACACATTTTGTCAAAGACTCGGTTGAATTGAACGCCCTCTTTTCACGCTATCAGAAAAATCTGGAATCACTTTTCGGGAATCTGCACCGCATATCGCGGGATTTTGACTGGGCGCTGCAGGTGGTCAGCGGTCCCGTTTATCCGGTCGATTATCTCTTCGCAAACTACAATCCCTACTCTCATGTGAACGACGACATGTTTCAGACAAAACTTGCTTTCGCCGCCCTGCTGAACTTCCCCCTGCAGAGCCTCCGGCAGAAAAATGAGGAAGGGATGAATTGGTCGCGGAAGCAGTGGGCCGGGACACGACTGGCGGAAGAGTTTTCAAGCAGGGTTCCCGCAGAGATTGAACAGAAACGGTCAGAAGCTTATGTGGCCGCCGATGATTACATCAATAATTACAACATTTTCATGCATCATCTGCTGGATGAAAAAGGAAAGCGCCTGTTCCCGGAGGGATTAAAGCTTATCAGCCACTGGGGCTTGCGAGACGAATTAAAAGCACAATACGCCAATCCTGACGGCTTTGCCCGCCAGCAGATGATCCGGCAGGTCATGGAACGCATCATTAATCAGGAAATCCCGCAGGTCGTCATAAACAATGATCAATACGACTGGAATCCGTTTACCAACAAGGTATACCCATCCGGCTCTCAAGAGCCCATACAAACAAAATCCGAGCCGGACACCCGCTATTCGCACATCCTGAAAATATTCAGGGCAGAACAGTCGGTCGATCCGTACTATCCGCAGGCGCCCTCGCTGGTCGACCGCCGTTTCAAACTGGACCGTGAGATGTCCGAAGCCAATGTGGAAAATTTGCTGAAGCAGGTGGTAACCGCACCGGTGCTGAAAGATATCGCGGCACTGATCCAAAAGCGGCTGGGCAGACCGCTGCAGCCGTTTGATATTTGGTATAACGGCTTCAAGCCTAAAACTGGCTATAACGAAGCAAAGCTGGACGAGATCGTCGGAAAGCGCTATCCCACCGTGGAAGCTTTTCAGAATGATGTTCCTAATATTTTGCAGAGTTTGGGTTTCTCCCCCGAAAAAGCCGATTTTCTGGCTGCCCACATTCAGGTCGATCCTTCCCGCGGTGCGGGACATGCATCAGGGGCGGAGATGAGCTCGGATAAAGCGCACCTCAGGACCAGAATTCCGGAAGGCGGCATGAAATATAAAGGATTCAACATTGCCATTCATGAAATGGGCCATAATGTGGAGCAGGTTTTTTCTTTAAATGAAATGGATTACTACACACTGAACGGGGTGCCGAATACCGCCTTTACGGAGGCCTTCGCCTTCGTTTTTCAGTCCAGGGATTTGGCTGTCCTGGGCATTGACGGCAAATCGGAAAATACCGATGATCTGAGAGCAGTTAACGATTTATGGGCGGCCTATGAAATCTCCGGCGTCGCGCTCACCGATATGTATCTCTGGCGGTGGATGTATGCTCATCCGGAGGCAAATGTCAAGCAGCTTCATCAGGCAATGCTCGATATTACCAAAAAGGTGTGGAATCAGTATTATGCTCCGGTGCTGGGCTCCAGAGACCAGGATCTGCTTTCCATTTATTCTCACATTGTGGATGGCGCCATGTACACGCCGGACTATCCCCTGGGGCACATCATTTCATTTCAGATTGAACAATACCTGAAAACCCATCAGCTCGCCACGGAGATGGAGCGCATGTGCAAACTGGGAAGACTGAGCCCGCAGATTTGGATGCAGAAGGCCGTGGGCCAGAAGGTGTCGGCCCAACCGCTTATCCAGGCCGCCGAGAAGGCGGTCAAAGATCTGGGGGCATAACATACCCGCAGGATCGGGCTGAATCAAAATATGTTTTACATGGGGTGAATTTTATTTCACCCCTTTCCACCTGCAATCACCCTAAACAGGCTGTTACAGTTTCCTCCTCGCTTTTTATCAATCTCGCCTATGAGCAAATGCCCGAAAAATCTTACTTTTTTATGAACTATAGTTATAAAAACAAAGTAATACATCTTGAATTTATAAAGAAATGTTGGTAGATTTAGCCCGGCTAAAAGGAAGACTATAAAGTGGAGGAATCACACATGACAATTGCACCTAAAAACACGGCAATTCTGGTTGGAGGCGGTCCTGCACCTGGAATTAACAGCGTTATCAGTGCAGCAACTATTCGTACCATTCTGGAAGGCGTGGAAGTTATCGGTATACAGGACGGATTCAAGTGGATTATGCGGGGAGATATATCCCATACCCGCCATCTGTCCATTGAAGATGTCAGCCGCATCCATTTCCGGGGCGGTTCATACATTGGTATTGCACGGGACAACCCCACAAAAGACAAAAAATACCTTGAAAATGTGGTAACATCGCTGCTGCGGTTAAACGTGGACAAACTTATCACTATCGGCGGAGACGATACGGCATACAGCGCCATGAAAGTGGAAGAGATGGCTGACGGACGCATTCATGTGGTGCACGTTCCCAAGACCATTGACAATGATCTTGATCTGCCGCACGGCATCAGCACCTTCGGATTTCAGACCGCCAAGCACCATGGCGTGGAAATCGTCAAGAATCTGATGGTAGACGCCCAAACCACTTCCCGCTGGTATTTTGTAGTTTCCATGGGCCGCAAAGCCGGGCATCTGGCATTAGGGATCGGGAAAGCTGCAGGTGCTACCATGACTATTATTCCCGAGGAATTCCCCGAAACCAAAATCAAACTTTCCAAAATTGTCGACATCCTGGTTGGGGCAATCATCAAAAGGTTAAGCTATGGGCGCCCGGACGGCGTGGCGGTTCTGGCAGAAGGGCTTGTGGAGCGCCTGGACCACGAAGAACTGGAAGCCCTGGTCCACATTGAACGGGATGCGCATGACAATATCCGGTTGGCCGAAGTCAATTTCGGAGAGATTTTAAAATACCATGTTCAGGATGTTCTGAAAAATTATGGAATTAAATCCACAATTGTGGCGAAGAATATTGGTTATGAACTCCGCTGCGCAGACCCAATCCCGTTCGATATGGAATATACCCGGGATTTGGGTTATCTTGCTGCCCAGTTTCTTCTTGAGGGTGGAAATGCGGCCATGATTTCAATACAGGAAGGCAGATTTGTGCCAATGTTTTTTAATCAGATCATTGATCCCAAAACAAAACGCACCCGGGTGCGGATGGTGGATGTAAAATCGGAGTATTACCAAATTGGCAGACGCTACATGCTGCGCCTGAGCAAGGATGATTTTAATGATCCCCATGAGCTGGCAAAATATGCTGCCACAGCCGGTATCAGCCTGGAAGAATTCAGAAACCGCTTTATCTATATTGCAGAATCTGATGTATGGGACTCCACCAATGATTTTTTACATAAGAATTCTGCGGTCCGAAAGGTTCGCCGGATGGAGATAAATCCGGCAGCCGGCGTTGAGGTGCAGAAAAAAACGGAAGAAGTGGAAGCGGAGACTCAGAAAAACAATTCAAAAAAGGAAAAATAAAGTTCCACAATTGATCTGCGGCAGTGTTAAAAGGGCGGTTAAAAAGCCGCCTTTTTTTATTTCAGGCAATGGAGCAACTTTTAATATGTTATTACAAGAATTCGTGAGATGTATCTTCAATCTGCCCGGATTTAAATGGGAGATTTTTTGAAAGATCTTGCAGCTATTATTATTTACCGGTAGAGGCGGAATTTGTCTCCCAAGTAAAGCTTGCGCGCTTCGGGATCATTGGCCAGCGCCTCGCTGTCGCCCTGCTTCAAAATTCTGCCTTCAAAGAGGAGATAAGCATGGTCCGTAATAGAAAGGGTTTCATGAACATTGTGGTCGGTAATCAGCACACCGATATTTTTGCTCTTCAGCTTCATGACAATGTTCTGGATATCCTGCACAGCGATCGGATCCACCCCGGCAAACGGTTCATCCAATAGAATAAACCTGGGATTAGTGACCAGGGTCCGTGCGATTTCAGTGCGGCGCCGTTCTCCCCCGGACAAATTGTAACCCTTGTTCCCGGCGATGTGAGTGATTCCCAGCTCTTCCATTAATTCCTGTGTTCGTACTTTCCTTTCCGCCCGGGAGTAGCCTAGCATTTCCAGGATTGCCATGAGATTTTCCTCAACCGTTAGTTTCCGGAAAATGGAAGCCTCCTGCGGCAGATAGGAAATCCCCTTGCGGGCCCGTTTGTACATCGGCAAACGGGTGATATCGTCATCATTGAAGAATATTTTCCCGCCGTCGGGCTGGATCAGTCCCGTAATCATGTAGAAAGAGGTCGTCTTCCCCGCCCCGTTTGGACCAAGCAAACCCACAATTTCTCCCTGCCTCACCTGCAGGCTGACTTTGTCCACAACCCGCCGTTTTCCGTAAATTTTTACCAGATCGACGGTGTGTAAAATTGCTCTTTCCTGATTTTCGAATTCCTGATCCAACAATTACTCCTGAGCGATTGGCCCTTTGTAATCCTCCGGGTAAAATGTTCCCTGTGAACCGCCGATGACCGCGATGCTGTCCAATTCATTTTTCTCAAAAAATGCTTTAATAGTATCGGCAGAGGCCACATTTACCCCTTTATCTTCCTTTTTTTCTTTTAAATAATAGGTGCTTCTCGCATTAGATATTGCTTTCAATTCCCGCAATTTCCGGTTGGAAATATACATTATGATTTCCCGGCCTTCCAACCGATTTTCCTTTTCCCGCGCAGAGTCCACAACCGACACAGCCCGGGCGCCTCCGGAAATCCGGATTTGCTCCAGCTCCATATCCTTAAGGATCAATGCCATTTGCTTCCCGAACATCTCATTATTTTCCTGTACGGCGTAGGGCTCTTTCTCCAGGTAGGCGATTTCCGTATCCAGATCGTAGACTGCGGAATCACAGCGGGCATGCAGGAGTCCCTGGATTATCCGGACTGAATCGATGGCAATGGCGAGCCGTTCTTCTCCGAAAAAATAATCCATTCGACGGCTGAAGATGTTGAGGGTGTCCGTAGCGGTACTGTCAATTTGCCATAAATGCGCATGATCTTCCACATAAGTCCGTTTCTCATCGGGCAGGTATTCTCCGGCGCCGGCCGTAATGTGGACAAAATTTTCCTGATCATCAAGCTTCAGATGGCCTCTGGCGCGAATCTTGTCGGAGCCATAATAATATTCCAGGTGGTCGGTCTGCAGAAACCGTCCCGGCCGGCGCACCTCCACATTCCCGACTGCAACAGCAAGTTTGGTTTCTTCATAATAGGTGACCTGAATGGCAGTGAGCGTATCGCTGCCCCGCACGAGTTTCACCCTTCCGGTTAGCATGATGTTTTTTTCCTGCTCATTGTAAACGGCCCGCTGGCACCAGAGCTGAAGGGTATCCTGCCGGGCGTATACATTTCCCTCCAAAATCTTCAGTGGTCTTCCATTTTGCATGGTTCCCCTGGAATAGTCCGCATGCAGTAATTCCAACCTTGAGGAGGCAGGAGCATCATTTTGCCCGTCGTCCATCATTCCTAGCAGGCTTCCGGATAATATTACCAGACAAATGAGGTAGAAAACTGTTTTAGGTTGTATTACGTTCGGGATTTGCTTCATTTCTCTAAGGGGATCTTTCGGCCTGAATAACCATGTGCATTGCGAATTTCATAATTCTTCAAATCCGGATCTGAGACAAAAGAATCGCCTATCAGAGTATCCTCTTTGGTTGTGAAACGTACCTGCGTGTCGCTGATTATTTTCTGCCGCTGATTGTCCCAGCGGAGTTCTCTGGTTCGAAGCACGATTCCGCTGTCGGAGACAACCACGACATGGCCTGTTGCAATCAGGTTGTTGGTCTGGTTATAGACGACCCCGCTGTCTGCAGTGAGCACTGAATTATGCTGCCCGTTTTTGTCGAAGAAATCCACATGAATGCTGTCTTTTAGCACCACCATGTTTTTCGTATTGTACAAAGCCATATAACCGGCCCAAACCTCAGCCATGCGGTTGGCGTCCCGGGTGATGGTAATAGTAGAATTCCAGCTTTCCTGATCGGGGAAATCCACCTTATCCTGTGAACTAGTGGGCTGTTGCTCGTTTTCGATTTTACCGCAGCCCGCTAATCCAATTGTAAGTAATGTGATAAAGATTAATATCTTTTGTTTCATTTTTCTGTTCTAGTAAAAATAACCAGTTGAAAACTATCCTGAATTAAATCATTTATTGCTTTGAATCCTGTTATTCCGCTGTTCACATTTATCGTAAAACACCCGCAGAAGTTCCATAATAATTTAGGTATCGGCTTATCCCGCAAAAAATTGACAAAAAATATTCATTTTAAAATTCTCGGAAGAACAGAGACAGTCTGGTTGCGTCAAAAAATCATTCCCGAAATGTATCAAATCCCCTGACCACTTCGACTGCAGTGATCATGAGAACCGATCCATTTAAAAAATTCCGGCCCGCATGATGTCGTGCAGGTGGATAATTCCCACCAGTTTATTCTCATCATCAACGACAGGCATGGCGATGATGCGGAATTCTTCCATTTTTTTATACGCTGTATAGGCCAGAGTTTTGCTCTTTATCATTTTTGGCGTTACCGTCATGACTTCCGTAACAGGAATATGAAAAAAGTGTTCTGTCCGCTCCACCAAACGGTTCAGATCGCCGGTCGTCAATATGCCCAAAATCTTCTTATTGGGATCGACAATCATGCAAATGCCTCTTTTTGAAGCCATTTCCAGCACCGCTTCCTTCATGGTTGCCCCCGGGGAAACAAAAGGCACCTGGTCGCCGGTCTCCATGATATCGTCGACTCGGAGGAGAAGTCTTCTTCCCAGGCTTCCAGCAGGGTGCAAGAAGGCAAAATCTTCCCGGCTGAAATGTCTTCGCTCCAGCAAAGCAATCGCCAGGGCATCCCCTAAAACCACCATTGCCGTAGTACTTGACGTCGGCGCCAGATCATGGGGACAGGCTTCTTCCCTCACATCGAAGTCCAGCACCACATCACTATGCTTGGCGAGAACCGATAGCGGATTGGAGGTGATCGAAATGATGGGAACTCCAAGTTTAGTGAACACAGGCAGCAGGTAGTTCAATTCATCGGTGCTACCGCTTTTTGAAAGGCAAATCACTACATCATCTTTGTGAACCAGCCCCAGATCACCGTGGATCCCTTCCGATGCATGAAGAAAATAGGCCGCAGTTCCGGTAGAAGCGAATGTGGCTGCCACTTTTCGCCCAATAGCCCCGGATTTCCCAAGACCCGTTACAATTACCCTTCCCTGGCGGGAGAGAATAAGATCGACAGCTTCCTGGAAACTGCCGTTCAATGCAATGCGCATTTTTTTAATCGCTTCAATTTCCTGGTCAATCACCCGGTAGGCAGTTTCAAGAGCATTGTTTTTATGCTGATTTTTTTCCATCTATTCTGTCCAGCGTCTTTTTTTATTCTATCTACGCAGCAGGGGACGGCTATTCCCAAATTTTTTGAACCGCCGATTCCAGTTTCCCCTGAGCATCGAGAATGAGTTCTACAACTTCACGAACCGCGCCATCTCCCCCGTCTCTCCGAGTGATGTATACGGCGTGCTGTTTGGTCAGATCGGTTGCATTATGTACCGCAACCCCCAGCCCAACCTCCCGAATCACAGGAATGTCCGGCAGATCATCTCCAATGAAGCAAAAATTTTGTGAATTCAACTTTAGTTCTTCCTGCAATGTTTTAAAAGCGGCCAGTTTTTTATCGCGCCCCAGAAACAGATAATCCATTCCAATTTCTTTTGCCCGGACGCGGATGGTTCCGCTTTCCCGGGCAGAAATAATTCCGGTTTTTAATCCCGCGACACGCGCCAGTTTAATTCCCAAACCATCGTGGGCATTGAAATGCTTAATCTCAAGGCCATTGCTGTCATAGACAATTTTCGCGCCAGTCATCACTCCATCCACATCCATTAAAATTACCGCGATATTCTTCGCCCGCTCCATTACATCGAGGGAAACTCTGCCGTCTTTCATCATACTTTTTTTATCTCCGTATCTCGGTCTATCCTCTAATAGCCCAGTGGTAAATAATTAGCTCAGGATTTTGCAATTTCATAAATCTCAATTAGTTTCTCAGCCGCTTTCCGAAATTGCCGAAGGGGGAATTGGGTTGCGGCATCACTGAGTGCGTTTGACGGATCGGGATGCACTTCCATAAAGAGAGCGCTCACCGCACCGCTGGCCAGCGCGGCCTTTGCCAAGGGCAAAATGAACTGAGGCTGTCCCCCGCTGGCCGTTCCCAGCCCGCTGGGAATCTGAACACTGTGGGTTGCATCGTAGACCACCGGGTAGCTGGTTCGCTGCATCACGAGTAGGCCGCGCATATCCACAACCAGATTGCGATATCCGAAGCTTGTTCCCCGCTCGGTAAGCAAAATCTTCTCGTTGCCGGTGCTGGCCACTTTTTCGGCCGCTTTAGCCATATCTTCCGGCGCCAGAAACTGACCCTTTTTAATGTTAACCGCCTTTTTGGTACGACCGGCGGCAATGAGCAAATCTGTCTGGCGGGACAGAAAAGCAGGAATCTGAATGACATCTGCCACCTCCGCGACGATGGGAATTTCCATCTCATTGTGCACGTCGGTGAGGACGGGCAATTCCAGTTCGCTGCGTACCCGCCGTAAAATTCTCAGCGCCTCCACAAAATCCAGACCCGAAAACCCGCTGATGGAAGTACGGTTCGCTTTACGGTAGGATGATTTAAAAATGAACTGCGCCGGGATGCTCTCCAGAGCAAGTTTGAGCGCCTCGGCAGTTTTCATTATCATACTCTCATTTTCTATCACGCAGGGACCGGCTATAAAAGTCAGTTTCTGTCCAAGATCAATTTTAATGCTATTAATTTCAACCATTCTGTTTCTGCTCTGTTTTTTCACCCGTAACCGGTTTTGAAAATGCTATCCTGATCGCGGGAATTAGATAAATTCATTTTTAACCTTGAGTTGCACAAATTACTTTCATTCTATCCCGTTTTCCAGAATATCCTTGCGCACCTCTTCCTGCGCCAGACGTCTTTCTTTGTAGCTTTCGAACCATTCCTTAATCTGCTCTTGGGACCATGTTTCGGGCAACAGAAAGCGAAGCGTGTCCCCGGTGGGTGGTAAAAAATCGTTTTTGAATTCATGCCAGGCCAATTCATTATGGCATAAGGTACACACGTATTTTTTCTCATTGCCGGCGGACTCGAGAACCGTTCCGCCCGCCCAGCAGAAATCACAGATATGATCACTAAACTGATACTCTTTTCCATCGGGTAAAACAAAAACATCCTCGGCAGGATTTATTTTCACAAAATCAATTTCCGAAAAGTCCTTTATTTTATATACAGCCATTTCGACTACCTTTTTCGCTTGTTACATTTCTTCTTTACAATTCTCCAATGCCGCCTTCACAAAACTGACAAAGAGCGGGTGGGGACGGGTGATGCGGCTTTTTAATTCCGGGTGGAACTGACAACCTACAAAATAAGGATGGTTCCTTAATTCAATCATTTCCACAAGATCTCCTTCTTTCCAAAAGCCGCTCAAAACCATTCCGTTTTCCTGCAATATCTGCCGATAATCGTTATTCACTTCATATCGGTGCCGGTGCCGTTCACTGACCGTATCGGCCATGTAGGCCTTTTGCGCCAGCGTATCCTCTTTCAGGTCGCAGGTATAGGCGCCCAATCGCATGGTGCCGCCCATTTCGGTTACTTCTTTCTGAGATTCCATAATGTTGATCACCGGATGAGGTGTAGTGATATTGAATTCCAGACTGTTGGCATCCTCCAGCCGGCACACATGACGGGCAAATTCTATGACCGCGCATTGCAGTCCCAGACAGATTCCGAAAAACGGAATGTTTTTCTCCCGGGCATATTGAATTGCCTTGAGCTTTCCTTCTATCCCGCGGTCCCCAAAGCCGCCCGGGATCAATATGCCGCAAACATCTGAGAAATATCTTTCCGGTCCTTCTTCTTCCACATCTTCGGAATCGACCCATACCAGATTCACCCGGGTATCGTTTACCACGCCGGCATGGGTAAAAGATTCGGAGATGCTTTTATAGGCATCTTTCAATTTTACATATTTTCCGCAAATGGCGATTTTGGTCTTATATCTGGGTTTCTTTATTTTTTCTACAATATCGACCAAATTTTGCAGGTCGGGAGGAGGTGAATTCAATTGCAGACGCTCAATTACCTGCTCGTCCAGTTTCTGGTCTGCAAACCGCAGCGGCACTTCATAGATGGTTGATACATCAATTGCCTCAATAACTCTCTCCGCCCGCACATTGCAGAAGAGCGCAATTTTCTCTTTCAGGCTTTTATTCAGATGCCTGTCGCTGCGGCACAGGAGGAAATCCGGTTGAATACCGATCTCACGCAGCCGCATCACACTATGTTGGGTCGGTTTTGTCTTCGGTTCCCCGGCAGATTCGATGAAGGGCACCAGCGTGAGATGCAGGGTTATGGCATTCTCGGGTCCGGCCTCCAGACAGAACTGGCGAATCGATTCCAGGAATGGCAAGCTTTCAATATCACCAACGGTTCCACCAACTTCAACAATAACAACTTCGGCCTTTGACTCCCGGGCAAGACCAATTATCCGACTCTTTATTTCATCCGTAATATGGGGAATCACCTGGACGGTTGCGCCAAGATAATCTCCTCTTCTTTCTTTGGAAATGACAGTATTATAGATCTGGCCAGTGGTCACATTATTCATTTGGGACATATTTTCGGCGATAAAACGCTCGTAATGCCCCAGATCCAGGTCCGTCTCGGCCCCGTCCTCCGTCACATAGACTTCACCATGCTGGTAGGGACTCATAGTTCCGGGATCAACATTAATATACGGATCCATTTTCATGATTGTGACCCGCAGACCGCGTGCCTTCAGCAGGAATCCTAATGACGCACATGCAATGCCTTTCCCCAGTGAGGATACCACGCCACCGGTAACAAAAATGAACTTGGTTCTTTCGGGAATGCGCTTACTCAAAATTCACCTTTTCTTTTAATAGTTGTTCGACTTTTTCCACGTCTTCAGGGCTGTCGATTCCCGCCGAGGGGAAATTTGCCTGAATGACCTGAATATGATATCCATAATGTAAAATTCGCAACTGTTCCAGTTTCTCTGCCGTTTCAAACGGAGCAGGTTCCAATTCCAGAAAATTCAGCAGGAACTCCCGCCGGTAAACATAAACACCGAGATGCTGGAATAGGCCCGGCATTTTATGAAACCTACTCTCCCTGAAATTCGGAACGGGACTCCGCGAAAAATAGAGTGCTTTATTATCAAGATTAGTTAACACTTTTACTACATTCGGGTTTTTCCACTTTGCTTCATCATCCAACGGATAACCCAGAGTAGAAACATTGACAGATGCATTTTGTTCCAGATATTCCATCGCTTTCCGGATTCCCCGCGTATCGATAAGCGGCTCGTCTCCCTGCAGATTCACGATGATTTTAGCATGCAAATTTCTGGCGACCCAGCCCACTCGGTCGCTTCCCGAGGCCAGCTCTGAGGGCGTCATGGCCACCTCACCGCCTTCTTTCCTCACAACATCCGCAATGCGCTGATCATCGGTGGCAACCAGAATTTTTGCGGCAGAAGAAATTTCCCGGGCGCGATCCAGCACATGGAGAATCAATGGACGCCCACCAACCGGTGTCAGCGGCTTTCCGGGAAAACGGGTGGAACCATAACGTGCCGGAATAATAACAGCAACCTCATCCATCAGTTGCTGTTTCCCGTCATTTTTAAAGAGAGATTCATATTTTTCATCATTGTCCGGTTTCACGTCTTCTCATAATAAAAACATTAAGAAATGTAATTCAAA
>JARRQT010000032.1:36340-58348 GCA_037381445.1 Calditrichia bacterium | reverse complement strand
CCTGAATAAACGGGTCATAAAATTCAACCGCTTTAACCAGCCCCAGGTGGCTTTTGGAAATGCAGCTGACAATCTGGGGCAGCTGCTCGGTCCCTGTCAATTGGCCATCAGTGATAAAAATAAGATCTTTGTTAGCGATCCGGGACAAAAGGCGGTGGTCGTTTTTGATTATCTGGGGAATTTTCTAACGGAAATAAAAAATCCTGATTTTCAGCAGCCGCTGGGTATTTCGGCTACCCGGCTGGATGAACTGGTTGTTGCCGATCCGGAATCGCACAGCATCTATTTCTTCAGCGACGGACAAAGCTTTTCGGGAAGATTGAATCTGGAAGAGCAGAACATCAGACCAGTGGATGTTTCCTTGCTGCACATGCGGGGGAAGACCGATCAGTTCCTGTATGTGCTCACCGCCCATAACTGTCTGGTTTTCAAAAAAAGCGGCAACTGAGCGGATGTTCGGGAATGCTTTCGGGTGATTCAAACTGCCGGGTAATTCATAGGCGCCGGAACGCGAAAAGAGATTCAAAATTGATGCCGTAGCGAATTCACAAAAAATCGTTTTTTTCAGATCATAACGTCTATATATTTATAAATTAAAAGAACGAAAAAGGCATTCTGGGTAGTATAAAGAAGTATAATTTAAGGATTTCAGGAATCCTTGATTTGGAAATTGTAAAAAGTGGTTCTATTTTAGTATTGAGCGGGTAGAAAAAAAGCAAAGACTGAGGTAAATTTATTATGAATATATTAATGATAATCGGTATAGGAATAGCCGGACTGGTGCTCGGTGCCGGCCTTTATCATCTGCTGGGACTTAGTAAAGTTGCCGGCGCGGAGAAAAAAGCGAAAGAGATCATCGGGCGGGCAGAAAAGCGGCTGGAAAAACTGGAGCGCGATGCCTATGTGTCCGCAAAGGAAAAATTATATCAGGAGAAGAACCAATTTCTGAAACAGATGAAGCAGAAAGAAGAGGAATTCTCCAAATCGGAGGAGCGCCTGCGCAGGAAAGACAAGGAACTTCGCCGCATGGATGGAAAAGCGCGGGAGAAAGAATGGCAAGTCCGCAAGCGCGAAAAGGAACTGATCAACTGGGAACGGACCATTCAGGAAAAGGAAAAAGCTGTTGCAGCAATCCATGAGGAAGAAATCAAACAGCTCGAAAATATCAGCGGCTTGAACCGGGATGAGGCCAAAAAAACGCTGATGAATAACATGGTGGTGCAGGCCCGGGCGGAAGCAGCCCAGTCAATTCTGGATATCAAGCGGGAGGCGGAAGAGCGTGCCCGCTGGGAAGCCAAGGAAATTATGGCCTTCGCCATTGAACGGATGTCCACGGAATATACCATGGAATCCACGCTGGTTTCGGTAGAGCTGCCCCATGATGACTGGAAAGGCATCATCATCGGACGTGAGGGCCGGAATATCAAGGCTTTTGAAGCGGCGACCGGCGTTAAGGTCATTGTGGATGATACGCCCGAAACAGTCGTAATGTCCAGTTTTGATCCCATCCGCAGGGAAATCGCCCGCATTGCCATGGAGCGTTTGATCAAGAATAAAAATATTAATCCCAAGGCGATCGATGCCGAAGTCGAAAAGGCTACCAAAGAAGTGGAAATCAGCATCAAGAAGGCCTCGGAGGAGACGCTGCAGGAGCTGAAAATAAAGAATGTTCACCCTGAATTGCGGGAATATCTCGGAAGGCTGAAATACCGCACCAGCTACGGACAAAATATTCTCCATCATTCCAAGGAAGTCGCCCTGCTGGCTGCCGGCATGGCCGCCGAGCTGGGGCTTGATGTGGAGCTTGCCAAACGGGCCGGCCTTTTCCATGATATCGGTAAAGCGGTGAGCGGGGATTCCGAAGGAAGCCATGTTTCCATTGGCGTAGAAGTGACGACCCGCTGCGGAGAACACCCGGTGGTCATCAACTCGGTGCTTGCCCATCACGAAGAAGCCGATCCTATTTCGCCTATTTCCGTGCTGGTGACCGCTGCGGACCGCATCAGCGGTGCACGGCCAGGAGCGCGCCGGGAATCCCTGGAAGCCTACGCGGAGCGTATCACCAAACTGGAAGATCTGGCCAACTCTTTCGAAGGCGTCGGTAAAACCTATGCCCTTTCCGCCGGACGTGAAATCCGGGTCATGATTGTGCCGGAGAAACTTTCGGACGGCGAGACCAAACTGCTGGCCAGCGACATCGCCCGCAAGATAAAGGAGACCATGGAGTATCCCGGACAAATCAAAGTGACTGCCATACGCCAGACTATCGCCAACAGTTATACCGATGAATTCCTGCCGGGGCATAACGACGAAAAACACGAAAAGGCATTTAAAGAATCGTAATTTGTCATTAAATTCAGGGAATATTTTATGTCTTCTCTTACGCCTGACGCCTCCCATGCCCTGCTGATGGCCATTCAAAATGAAGCGGATATTGTGCAGATTTATCAGCACATGCTGAAGCAGGTCAGGAATTCTAATACCCGCCGCATGCTGGAGCGCCTGATTGCGGAAGAACAGCAGCATGAACAGCGAATGCGAATACGGCTGTCGGAAGACGGAATGGAAGGCCCTGATAAAGAAGAACCGGTACCCGATATAGAATTGCCCAACCGCAGCCAACTGATGGATATCGAGTTGGAAAATTGCACGGTTGCGGAATTAATCAGCCTGGCCATCGAGAACGAAGGTATCAACCGGGACTTTTACAAAACCCAGCATGACCGGGCTGAGGATTGGGAAGTAAAAGCCATTTTTAACTGGCTGGTTGAACAGGAAGAGAAGCACATCAGCCATTTACAAAACGAGTACGATAAATATCAAAATTACGAAGAAGTGAATTTTTCTGACCAGGCGGAGGAGGGTGAATCGGCGCCGGAAGAATAGGGTACCGATTAGTTGAACCTGAGCCTGCCTGATAATCGGCAAACATCTTTTGTTTTCCATAAAATTATAAAGGGGAGTCCGAAAAAGGAGCTCCCCTTTATTTCTGCCGAGCGGGTTTTTCGTACTGCTTTGCAGGATCCGCATGGTTGACGATTTCGGGAAAGACCATCAGTTTTGTCCTTCATTGAAAATTTGCCTGTTCAATTAATGCCGAAGGTTTGAACGGAATCTCCTTTGTAAAAAAATCTTTTTTTGATATATTATTGGAGCATCGGAATATCCCGGTACTATTGAAATAATATCATCCTTCATATGTATGAAGGATTCAAATAGAAGGGAATAAAATACCGGCAGGCTTGCCTGTCTTTTGCATTTGATCTGATTTTGCTTAAAAGGAGCATCATGGCGAAATGGGCAAATTAAGTTTAGTTTTTAGTTTAGCTTTCGTGATATTATTTCAGAAAGGATTTACAATGAATGAAGGAAACAATGATACGGTTGTCGGGCTCACGGTTCAGGAGAAGAAATTTCTTCTAAATCTTGCCCGTCAGACTATCATTCATTCACTTATGGAAAAGAAACCTGATTCGGTTGAGCCTCCTTCTGAAAAGTTGAAAGAAAAATTCGGTGCTTTCGTTACCCTCCACAAAAAAAAAAAAGAAATTCCCGACCTGGAGATTGAAATCTCCGTATTATCACCGCTGAAAAAAATTGAGGATACAAAGGAAATTGTGATTGGTACCCACGGGATTATTATTCAAAAAGGGATGAGAAGAGGACTGCTGTTGCCCCAGGTGGCCACTGAATGGAACTGGGACAGGGAAGAATTTCTGCGTCAGACCTGTTTCAAGGCAGGTCTCATGGCGGATGCATGGAGGGAGCCGGAAACAGAAATATTCATTTTCTCCGCTGAGATATTCAGCGAGAAAGAACTTTCCGGTTTATAACTTCATGGCAAGAAAATCAGGAATTATTTTAATAGAATTTATTTTCCACGGAAGATTGCGAAATTCCCTTTGCAAATTTTTCTCAGGAACTTTATCCCCGGTTTCACATAATTTTAAATTTGATGGTTTGTTTGAATGTCCCATAACATTGGCAATATGATCGAATTAGATTAGAATACAAAACAGAGAGAAAGGAAGAATGGATGGCGAAAGGTAATAAAGGATTATGGGTGGGATTTGGGATTCTTGCCATACTGCTGATATTCGTTGTTGTGGCATTCAGCTGGTATGTGGGGATCCGCAATCACATGGTAGATCTGGAAGAAAGCGTTAATTCCAGTTGGGCCCAGGTCCAGAACCAATACCAGCGGCGTATCGATCTTATTCCCAACCTGGTGGAAACCGTAAAAGGGTATGCTTCCCATGAAAAGGAAGTTCTGGAAGCGGTGACGGAAGCCCGGGCCAGGGCAGGCGGCATGGTAAATGTTTCTCCGGAAATTCTCAATAATCCGCAGTTGTTCTCCCGGTTCCAGCAGTTGCAGGATGGGCTGGGGGCGGCGCTGCAGCGTCTCATGGTGGTAGTCGAACGTTATCCGGACCTGAAGGCGAATCAGAACTTTCTTACCCTGCAGGCCCAACTGGAAGGCACCGAGAACCGCATAGCAGTGGAGCGGCGCCGTTTCAATGAGGAAGTTCAGAAATATAATGCCTATATCCGGAAGTTTCCGCAATCAATCGTTGCGGGCTCCGCTGGATTTGCCAAAAAGGAGTATTTCCAGGCTACCGAACAGGCACAGGAAGCGCCAAAGGTTAAATTCTGATTTTTTATAAAAACAGGTATATATGAAAAATCCCCTCTTTTACATAAGCAGGGGATTTTTTTATATTTGTGTTATTTGGATGGAGGCTCGGGAACTAATGGCCGTTCATCAGGATATCCTCTCTCGTTTCTGTCAGCAGATTATCAACCACATATTTGTAATCGCCGGGCCGCTGACGAATCCAGTGCCGCTGCCGCTGGTAACTGGGCCCCTTGTGCAGGATTTCCGGAATCGTTGACAGATAGTTCGCGGTATCCGGCATACCGGAATTCTTGGAGTAATCAAGCAGTTCATCGTAAAGGATTTCAATGGCCTCTTTCAGACTCTGGGTCTCGCCTCTGGAATTGAGAATTATCTTGCCCTGAATCCCGTATCGCGCGGCACGCCATTTATTTTCCTCCAGTATCCAGCGATCGATACGGGTTTCCTTTTGATGATTTTCGAATTCCGCGCTGAATTTTTTTACCAGAAGATAAATCAGGCTGACCAGCGCCAGGTTCTCCTTCAATGTGGGCATGGCATCGCACACCCGCACCTCCAGCGTCCCGAAAATCGGGTGCGGACGGATATCCCACCAGATATCACGCACTGTATCAATGGAATTGGTAAGAATCAGCTGCTTCACCAGATCGCTGTATTTTTCCCAATTCTCAAAATAGTATGGAATACCCGCGTTGGGGAGCTCCTCAAAGATTTTTACGCGGGAGGTGGCCAAACCCGTATCGAACCCGTTCCAGAAAGGCGAACTGGCGGAAAGCGCGATCAAATGCGGGATGTAATTTGTCAGGCGGCCCATGGCATATAAGACCTCGTCTGCATCGGGGATCCCAATATGAACGTGCAGACCGAAAATCAGGAATTGGCGGACCGGCCATTGAATACGGTGTAGCAGGTTGAGATACCGCTCCTGCTGGGTTATCTGCTGTTGCTGCCAGCTCGAAAAAGGATGACATCCGGAAATCAGGATATCCAGATCATTTTCCGCCCCGACTTCCTGAACGGTGCTCAGATTCTTTCGCAATGCCTCATCGAGTTGGGTGATGGCTTCACATACGGGGGTGTTGATTTCCAGGGTTGAATTGAAGAGCTCCGGCTTGAAAAGCACCTCTCCCATTAGCTGGGACAAAATCAGCCCTGCGCCGGGTACCAGCTCTCCCGTCCGTTGGCTGATGGTCTGGACCTCCAGTTCAACGCCAATACTATATTTTGAGGATGCATTATATTTTATATACATAAAATCAGTGAATGATGATTATGCGCTTCCCATGCAAAGGCTGGTCATTATAATAAAAAACACAAAATAATGCAACCGATTTCCCGCCGGAATCAAAATTTTTTCAATTTATCGTTGACAACATTCAGCATGATGGACTTGGCCCGATTCGGGAGAAAGGCGCTCTTGAAGCCGTCGATGATGATGCTCTTGATGTCATCCAGATTCAGATTGAGGTGTTTGGCCGCCAGGTAAAGCTCTTTTGTTACCGTGGTATCCGAAACCAGCCGGTTGTCGGTATTGATGGTGACCCGCAGCCCGTAATCGTAGTAAAAGCGCAGGGGATGGCTCTCCATGGAAGAGGCGGCGCCGGTTTGTATATTGCTGGTCAGGCATACTTCCAGAGGAATGCGGTGATCGTTCACATAATTCAGCAGATCGCCGTCCTCATACAAACGCGTCCCGTGCCCGATGCGGTGCGCCCCGCAGTCATGCAGGGCCTGATGGATACTTTCCGGACCGAATGCCTCCCCGGCGTGTGCTGTGGTGTTGATGTTATTCTTTCGAATGATAAAGAACGCTTCCCTGTGATCTTTGGCGGGATAACTTTCCTCCTGCCCCGCCAGATCGAATCCCACCACCCCTTTATTCTTGTAGGCGACGGAAAGTTCGGCCAGGCGCAGGGACGTTTCCGGATTAATATTCCGCATGCCGCAGATAATAACGCCTGTTTTGATATTAAATTTCTTTTCCGCTTCCTGCAGACCCTGGATAACCGCGTCCACGATAGTGGTTAGTTTTAGCCCCTTGCGAATATGAAGGATAGGCGAATAGCGAACCTCCATGTACCATACGTTTTCCGCAGCTGCATCTTCTGCCAGTTCGTAAGCGATGCGGAACAGCGCCTCGGGTTCCTGCATCACCGAAAGGGTAATGTCGAATCCCTGCAGGTATTCTCCCAGATTCCTGCAGTTCTTGCCGCTCATTACAATCTTTTCAAGATCCTCGGCGTTGGAGGCGGGGAGTTCCACGTTCTGTTTTTTGGCAAGCTCAATTAGTGTGTTTACCCGCAAAGAGCCATCCAGATGAACATGCAGATCGCTTTTAGGTAATTGCTGCAATAATTCGATAGGAAGTTCCATCAGATAGATTATCCCTGTTTATTCATACAGTTTGAGTCTTTAAAACATATTAAAAAATTTAGTTCCGGTCTATTATGAAAGACATAGCCCATTTCACTGTTTACTGTACCGGTGGCGTTGCCTGCGAATCTGCCGGCGTGGTGGGCGTAGTTGGTAATTGCAGTGCCTCCTGCTGTACCGAACTACCGCGGTCTTCACTTAAGACGGTATTGACCGCCTGTTTCATTTCCTGAAGTCGCTGTCCGGCTTTCCTTGCCCAGTCGGTTTGCGGGAAACTGGTCTCGGTGGCGTTAAAGGCCAGAATAGCTTCCTTGAATTTCAGCATATTCACATACAATTCCCCGATGCGGTATTGGGCATAGGCCTTTGCCTGCCTGTCATCACTGTTGGGATAATTAACTGATTTCTGGTAATAATCAATCGCTTTCTGAAAATCTTTCGACTCATCGGAAACACCGCTCATGGAGGATATTCCGGCGTTGACTTCATAATATTTTGCCATTTCGTTGTAAATTTCGGGAACGCGGGTGGGGACCATATTCTCTCGCACCAGATTGTAGAGCAGATCCATGCCCTTGTCGTATTGTCCCATATCGTTGTAACAACGGCTCAATCCGATCGCCGCATCCACATATTCCCGGCTGGTGGGATGATTATTATAAATAATACTGTATGCGCGCATGGCGTCATTGATATTGCCCTGAGCATATAGCTCATTGCCTTTCTGAAACAAGGTGGGCGTATCGAGATCATTCATAGGGATTACCGCCGCTTCCTTTTTGCTGCAGGAAAATAGAAGAACCGTCGATAATACAATTAAAATACTAAGCCTTTTCATATAGAACCTCCTGTGGCCGATAAGGTAATTATTTTGCTCTTTCAAATAATTTTTGAACCTGTTCCCAGGTGTTTTTTACAATTTCTTCATAGGGAAAATTTTTCAGTTCGCGGTCAAAAACTACCCATTTTCCGTCCACCATGGTATGCTGCACGTCGGTATTCCGGGCCGAATACACGATTTGCGAATATATATTATCGGCTGGAATACAGTGGACTTTATTCAGATCCAATACTGCAAGATCGGCTTTTTTCCCAGGCTCCAGACTTCCAGTAATTTTGTCAAGACCCAGCGCTCTGGCACCTCCCAGGGTCGCAAGATCGAAAATCATCTGCGCGGAGGTGGAGGTAACGCCTGCCTCCGGTTTTTGAATCAATGCAGCCAAACGCATCTCGGTGAACATATCCAGGCTGTTGTTACAGGCAGCACCATCCGCTCCCAAGCTGACATTGATCCCGTTTTGAAGGAAACGGGGGACCGGGGCGATGCCGGAACCTAATTTCAAATTGGCAGAAGGGCAGTGAAGCACATTGATTCCGGTTTCGCTCATCATTTTAACTTCATCTTCCGATACCCAGATGCAATGGGCCAGGCACAGTTTTGGGGAAGCCATTTCGTTTTTAACAAAAAATTCCACATTGGATTGCCCGGTCATCTCTTTCACGAGCTGCAATTCCTTTCGATTCTCGGAGGAATGGGTGTGAATAATGAGTTCATAATTCCCGGCGAGAGATTTTACGCCTTCCCATAACTCGGGGCTGCAGGAGGGGACAAAACGCGGGGCGAGCGCATAATGAATTCGGTCATCTGCCGGCCCGTGCCACTTTTTGATTAATTTCTCCGTGGAATCAATCGCTTCCCGGGTAGTCTCCTTATAGGGCTGATTGCCGGTATCCATTAATACTTTTCCACTGTAACCCCGGATGCCGCTCTGTTTCATCTGCGAAAAAATCTCATCCTGGAATTTGCCGTTGCCCATATCCAGTATAGAGGTGGTTCCGCCCAGCAGGAGTTCTGCCAGCCCCAACTGCGCGGAGGTGCGAAGGGATTCGCTGTTATGTGCCATTTCGAACGGCCAGATGCGGTTTTCCAGCCAGTCCAGTAATTCAAGATCATCAGCCAGGTTTCTAAACAGGGTTTGGCATAGATGGACATGCGACTGGATAAAGCCCGGAATTACTGCCTTTCCGTTCATATCAAAAATCTGATGGCCATCTGCGTGGATTTGAGGTTTGACCTGAATAATTCGGTCGTTTTCGATGAGAACATCACCGTGAAAAACATCCCTGTCCGGATTTTGAGTGACAATAAGACCGTTTCTTAAAAGTATTCCCATATTAAAACTTTGCTGTGATGATTAAATTTCAATTAATATATGTTGTTGTGAATATTGAATCAAGAAAAATCCGATAAGGATTTGATTCCTTCTGATTCAGTAAAGTTGCCGGTTATGGATAGCGTGCAATGATACCGCCGGCTGACCAGTATTTATGCTCGAATAAAATGAGCGGATTTACGTCCTCATTGAACTCCATATGCACAACTTCGCCGATGAACAGGGTGTGGTCGCCGGCTGTCACCTGATTTACCAGTTTGCATTCAAAATTTGCCCGGCTCTCTTTCAGCAGGGGAGAACCAATCATGACCGGCGCTTTCCGCAGATGAATAAATTCCTCCATCTCCCACTTGTTCTGCTTGCGGCCGGAAATGGTGCCTGCCAGCGTTGAGAGCTCTTTTTGCTGGTCCGACAGCACGATGATGGCAAATTCTCCCGCTTTGGAAACCAGCTCGTGGGAGTATCTCTTTGGATTTACCGCGACCATCAGCAGCGGAGGATTGGAAGAAACCACTGATATCCAGGCCATGGTGGCAAGATTCTCTTTATCATTGTATTTTACTGAAAGAAGCGCAACCGGATGGACCAGTTGCCGCGAAAAATTTCTGAAGGTGTCGGTCATTCTCAGCTCCCTTAGGTTTTTAAATTTAAAGCTGTGCAAAATTAAAATGTTATCGCATACCTGATTTCCAACCGCCATTATTTAAATTACACAGATTATTTTCAGGAATGAATAAAAAAATCATAAACTTAATCATAGGTAAAGTGATATATTGTACAAATAATTCCCTGCATAAACTTCTTGCCAAAAAAGCGGCGTCTATTTATATTTGAAGGATTTAATATTTAGCCCGAGCGGGACAGGTTCCTTCATAAGGATACGGATTTTATGAAAAATGTAACTAGTGGACCGCTGGGGTGCAGAAATTCAGGTTGAGAAGACGGAGGACGAAACTGTTTAAAACATTCTAAGAAACTACCTGCGCCAAATGTGATATAAATATTTTCAGGACTCACATTTTGACAAACTTAAATTAATATAACATACTAAGGAGGTTCTCATGGCAGTAAGAGTTGCAATTAACGGATTTGGTCGTATCGGACGCCTGGTTTTCAAGGCGCTGCAGAATGACAGGGATGTGGAGATACTGGCGATTAATGATCTGACAGATGCGAAAACGCTGGTGCATCTTCTGAAGTATGATTCCGTTCATGGCCGCTATCCGGTGCCCGTGCATCAGGATGGCGAATTTCTCGTTGCCGGCGACCGCAAGGTGAAAGTACTGGCGGAAAAAGATCCCACCAAGCTTCCCTGGAAAGAGATGAAGATTGATATTGTTGTCGATTCCACGGGTGTATTCAGAACAAAAGAAAAATTGTCGATGCATCTTACCGCTGGTGCAAAGAAAGTTATCCTGACCGCCCCGGCAAAGGATCAGTTGGATAATACCGTGGTCATGGGCGTAAATGATAATACATTGAAACCGGAACACAAGGTTGTTTCCAATGCCAGCTGCACCACAAACTGTCTGGCGCCGGTTGCCAAAGTGCTTCACGACAATTTTGGCATCAAGAGGGGCTGGATGACGACTATTCATGCCTACACCAATGATCAGCGGATTCTGGACCTTCCCCATTCCGATTTGCGTCGTGCCCGGGCCGCTGCCGCCAATATTATTCCTACCACCACCGGCGCTGCCAAAGCCACCGGACTGGTGATCCCTTCACTGAAGGGTAAACTGGATGGCATCGCGGTGCGGGTGCCGGTCAGCGACGGTTCTCTGGTTGACCTGGTGGCCGAGCTGGATAAAACCGCTTCTGTGGAAGATGTTAATAACGCCATGAAAAAAGCCGCCGCTGGCGATCTGAAGGGAATTCTGGAATACAGTGAAGATCCGCTGGTCTCCTCTGATATAGTGGACAACGGCTTCAGCAGTATTTTCGATTCTCTCTCGACCCGGATCATGGATGGCAATCTGGTGAAGGTTATCTCCTGGTACGATAATGAATGGGGATATTCTTCCCGCACGGTTGATCTGCTGAAAAAAATGGCTGCTTTATAATTTGCTTTATTTTCCCCTGCACCTGGTGTGCGGGGGAATTATTTATAGATATCTATAATGATGGAGGGGTATTATGGCAAAGCTAACAATTGACGATTTAAGCCTGAAAGGCAAAAATATTCTGGTCCGGGTGGATTTTAATGTCCCGCTCGACGATCAGCAAAATGTGACAGACGATTTCCGGATTCGCGCTGCAATGCCCACAATTCAAAAAATTGTAAAAGATGGCGGAAGGGCCGTTTTGTGCTCCCATTTGGGAAGGCCGAAGGGGAAGCGTGTGGACGCCATGAGCCTGAAGCCGGTTGCCGAACGCCTGAATAAACTTCTGGGAAAACCGGTAAAATTTGCGAATGACTGTATCGGCGAAGATGTGCTGAAGATGAAAAAATCTCTGGCCGACGGCGATGTTCTCCTGCTGGAAAATCTGCGTTTCCACAAAGAGGAAACCGATAACGATCCCGAATTTGCCGGAAAATTGGCCGAGGGATGCGATCTTTATATCAACGATGCCTTTGGCAGCGCCCACCGGGCCCATGCCTCCACGGAGGGCGTCACCAAATATTTCGACCAGTCAGCCGCCGGTTATTTGATGGGCAAAGAACTGGATTACCTGGGCGGTGCACTGGAAAATCCCAAACGGGCCTTTGTGACAATTCTGGGCGGTGCGAAGATTTCCGGAAAAATCGATGTCATCAATAATCTTATGAATAAAGCGGACATTCTGCTCATCGGCGGCGGCATGATTTTCACTTTCTACAAAGCTCAGGGAAAAGAAATCGGAAAATCCTTGCTGGAAGAAGATCGTCTGGAAATGGCGAAAGAAATTCTGGCAAAATTCAAAGACAGTTCCTGCAAACTGGTGTTGCCGCAGGATGTGATGGTAGCCGATAAATTTGAAGCCGGAGCCCAGACCCGCATCGTCGATACGGACCACATTCCCGCCGAATGGCTGGGAGTGGACATTGGACCAAAAACCATTGAAGAATTCAAAAATATTCTGAAGACTGCCAAGACCGTGGTCTGGAATGGCCCCATGGGCGTGTTTGAAATTCCCGACTTTGCCAAAGGGACCGAAGCGATTGCGCGCTATCTGGCGGAGATAACCAAAAGCGGAGCAACCACGATCATTGGGGGCGGCGATTCTGCTTCGGCTGTGAAGAAAATCGGGGTCAGCGATCAGCTCAGCCATGTTTCTACCGGCGGCGGGGCCTCCCTGGAATTCCTGGAAGGAAAAGAACTTCCGGGGGTGGCAGCGCTGTCCGAGAAATAAATGGGATCATATATTTAGTTGATCCGGTAAGGGTTCGTTCAATCCTTACCGGATCGTTTTTCTGTTTATCACATCTCGTTTTTGGAAATCTCGGGTGAGGGCGTCATTTCCAAAAAATTTTCACCAATATCAAATAGGAGTCTGGTATGAGACAAAAAATTATTGCCGGCAACTGGAAGATGTATAAAACCAATAGCGAAGCCCTGGAACTGGTCAGGCAATTGAGTAAACGCCTGGAAAAAAATCCGGTCAGCAAGAGCAAAGTTGTTGTCTGCACACCGGCAACCGCTCTGTCCGCGGTAAGCGAGGCATTGAAGGGAAGCCCGATAGAAGCAGGCGCCCAGAACATTTTTTGGGAAAAGGAAGGGGCTTACACCGGTGAAATTTCCGCGGGCATGGTAAAGAGCACCGGCGCCGAATGGACCATCATCGGGCACAGCGAACGCCGCAGGTATTTCAAAGAAGATGAAAATACTATTAATAAAAAAATCAAGGTTGCCCTTGATAATAAATTGAAGGTCATCTTTTGCGTGGGTGAGACCCTGGAGGAAAGAGAACAAAACCTTACCCGTGATATTGTCAGCAATCAGGTGGAGTGGGGATTAAAGGGGTACAGTGAAAAGCAGCTGCAGAATGTTGTGATTGCATATGAGCCGGTGTGGGCCATCGGCACGGGCAAAACCGCTACTCCCGAGCAGGCCGAAGAGGTGCACGCCTTCATCCGGGATATTCTGGAAGCCCTGTTCAACGACAAGGTCGGGAAAAATATGTCTATTTTATATGGCGGCAGCGTGAAGCCGGACAATGCTGAGGAGCTGCTTTCCCAGGAAGACATTGACGGCGCGCTGGTGGGAGGTGCCTCATTGAAGGCCGATGATTTCTATAAAATAATCGCTGCCGGCGAGAAGGCGTTCTGAGAAAGGCAAATACAGACACAAACGGTTTTTCCGTCTGAAGAACCGGATTGATCAATGAGATCATTCCGGTTCGCAGATAGCGGAAATGAACCTTCCCGGATACCATNGATCAAAGGTCTGGCCGTCAAGCCCGGGATTGCCGTCAAAGATTTGCCAAAATGGGCGATGAGTGCCTTCATATTGATTACCCGTCATTTTGCCTCCGGAAAATTATTTCACCAGGTCCTGATACTCCTCATGCCTTTTAATATAAAGTGAGATATATGAGCAGGTTGGGATAATCTTGTAATGATGCTTCCGGGCATAGTTCAAGGCGGATTCAGCCAGTTGTGCCGCGATGCCCTCGCCGCGCAATTCTTCCGGGACAAAAGTGGAAAAATAATTCAACACATCTTTTCCTTGTTCCTGATACAAAACATGCGCTCCTGTCCGTCAACCAGGGCAAAAAACTTTTTCTGATTCATATCATGTTTGATCTCGACTTCCACTTTTCGCCCTCCCCCAAAAGATGTTTTATACCTATTTGATACCATCGCCTCCCAGAGAGGTTCTCCGGGTACCGTTCAGATTTGAAAAGGCAGCATGCCGGATGCCGGTTGGAAAACGCCTCCAATTTGATTTGCCCTGCGGGAGACATGATATGAAAATAATCTGAATAAGGCACCTTATAGTTGAATTATAAGAAATGTAATTGTATATTTTTCCAGAATGGATCCTGAAATGAACAAAAATTATGAATTAACCGATTCCTCACCTCTGCTTCCACCCGCACCGCAGTTTGATTAATCCATCGGTCACCCCCTTTGCCGCTGATGAACGCATTCAGTTTGAATTCCACTGCTGCCGAATAAACCAAAGACAATGTTTCCCAAAGTTTTGATCAGAGCGGAAAAATATGATAATCATCTCTGATAACGTAAATAAAAAATAACAGATGAAAAATCTGGGACAGCAGGAGGATATATGCTTTCGCAGGATCTGGTGCAAAAATATCTGCAGGCCGGCAACGATTTGTTTTATCAGAAAAAATACCGGGAAGCCCAGGATGAATATCAAAAAATCCTTGATGCTGATCCCGAAAACCGCGATGCTCAGTACAATATCGGTTTATGCTATTTTTTCATGGAACGGTATAAAAAGGCGATGGAGTATTTTAAAAACATTGCGGATTCGAATCCTCATGATGTCGAAGCCATTATTTACTGGGGGCTGTGTTATGCAAAAATGAAAAAATATACTGCGGCCATTGCCAGGTATAAAAAAGCGCTTAAAATTACACCGCAGGACTTGAGAATCTATGAAAACTGGCGTGAAGCCATCAAAATGCTCAAATCCCCCGAGAGGGAGCTGGAAAGATATGAAAAGGCGATGGAAAAGAATTTGGGGACCGCCGGCGATTACAATGAACTTGGTAATCTTTACTACAATATTAAAAAATATAACGATGCTATCGTCCAATATCAGATAGCGGTAACGAAAGAGCCGGATTTTTTCTACGCCTATAATAACTGGGGACTGTGCCTGCTGAATCTTCAGAAAATTGACGAGGCCATCGTAAGGTTCCGGGAAGCTATCGAAAAAAATCCGGATTACGCCATTGCTATAAATAATCTGGGACACGCCTATTCCCTGCAGGGCAACTACAACGATGCCATGGCACAATTTAAACTGGCCATCCAGAAGGATGCGCAATATGAACTTGCTTATGCAAACTGGCGGGATACCATTAAATCTCTCGGATTTTCGGAAGAAGAATTAAAAATTTATGAAAGGATAGTAGAGAAAAATCTGGATAGTGCTGCCGCCTACAACGATCTGGGCAATTTATATTTTGATATCAAAAAATATGATAAGGCAATCGAAATTTACAAAAAGGCAATTCAAAAAGATGCGGATTATTACCATGCCTACCATAATTGGGGTCTGGCGCTGCTCAATCTTCAGAAATATGATGAGAGTATTGTTCAATTCAGCGAAGCGGTGAGGCTGAATCCCGGCTTTGCCTCCGCCATAAATAACTGGGGAAGGGCCTTGTTCCGAAAGGAGAAGTATCGGGAGGCCATCGCAAAATATATAGATGCCATCAAAATGGATCCTTCTCTGCAACTTGCCTATACTTACTGGAGGGAGGCCATACCTGAAATCGCTGACGCGGAGCCCGAGCTTGAGCAGTACCGGCAAGCCGTCGAAAGCAATCTCCGGACTCCCGATGCTTTTAATGACGCCGGCAATCTGTTTTACGATTTCAAAAAGTATTCCGAGGCGACAGAGCTTTATGAAAGGGCGCTTGAAATCAATCCGGACTTCAAGTATGCCCTTTTTAACTGGGGTCTTTGCCTTGCCAATCTCGGCAAATACGACGAGGCAATTGAAAAGTACCGTCTTACAATTGAAAAGGATCCTGATTATATTCTGGCTTACACTAATTGGGGACTGGCCCTGAACAGTACCGGAAATTATGAGCGCGCAATTGAGTTGTACCGGCAGGCGGCGGAAAAGGATGACCGGAACAGCGAGGTGTATTATAATTGGGGGAATTCTCTGCTGGACCTGATGCGCTATGATGAAGCCATGGAAAAATTCCGGATAGCGGAAAAATTATTACCGGATTATTCCTATGCCATTCACAATATTGCCTTTATACTCAACCGGAAAGGGCGCTTTAAAGCGGCCCGGGAAGAGTGGCTGAAAGCCTGCACCGCGTATGAGAACAGTTCCGAAAAAGCCAGAAAACTAAAGAATGCTTCCCATTTCCTTTATTACGGAAATATCTGTTTTATGATTTTTAAAGACCTGGATAAAGCCGAGGAAATATACCTCGAGGGGATTAAAATTGAACCGGAGAATACCCAGATTCTGGCGAATCTGATGGAGTTGAACATTGTGAGGAAAAATGAGTCCATTGATACCGATGAGATGACGCTGGACAGGAAAACAAGGTCACATTGGAAATCACGCGAATATTTCAAGAAAACAGAGGAAATTTTGAAGAACAGACTTGCCGAGGAGCAAAATCCCGTCACGTTTTTTGAGCTTGGGAAAATTTATCTGGCAATGGAGGATTTCAATTCCGCCAGAAAGTATTTAGGCCAGTCCATTGAGAAAGACCGAAACTATCTGGACGCTTTATCCACCCTGGGTGTTTTGAACGTGAGAACAGAAAACTACCAGGAGGCTATTTCATATTTTAAAGAAGCTTTAAATATCGATCCGGACGACTTTGCCCAGCAGAGCAACATCGCGGAAGCTTACCTGAGAGCGAATCTGAAAGATAAAGCAGAGACAGAGTATAAAAAAATTCTGGATATCACTCCTTATCATATGGATTCCCTGATCGGTTTGTCCGAGACGTATATGGCAATGGGAGAGGATGCAAAAAAGCATGACAATTCCGAAGATGCGGAGGAGATGTTTACGCAGGCGCTTAGCCGTTATTCGGAGGTTCTGCAACTTCAGGATGAAAAATCAGAAAAGGCGTCAAAATTCCTCAACAAAAATGAACTTTCGGCAGTCCATTATTCGCGAGCATACACAAAAGTCAAATTATTCGAGACGCAACGCCGCAAGGATATGAAATTGCTGGAATCGGCAGTCGAGGACTTCACTGATATTAACAAGGGCTCCCCCAATTATTACAAAGCCAGGCGGGCGATTCAAAAAATTAATACCCGGCTGCACCCCACGCAGGAAATTTCCACAAAATGGGGACCGAGAATTATTTTCATCTTTGCAGTGATCGTTTTTCTGTTCACTCAATTCAGCTTTTTTATCGGGCAACCCCGAATAAGCCGGACCAATTTTGTACTGAATCCCCAAAAACTGGAAGATTTGCACCGGGAGAAATATCCTGACACGGTCCTCCAAAAACTGAAGGACATGGCAGATCTCGAATATTTTTCACCGGAACATTTTGCACAGGAATTGAAGCGGAACCTGGGGGAAAAGCAGGCCAGCGAAATTAAACTCCTCGGCCTGGTTGAGGGGAGCGGCGGATTCAGACTGGCAGAATTTGAACAGATGGAATCCGGTTATTATGCATTACTGACCTTTGGGGCACTGGTTTTTATGGTAGCGGGCTTATACCTTCAGGAGATTTCAAAACTGAAATTCGGAGCCATCGAACTGGAAAAAAGTACCGTGGATCAGATATCTACTTTCTCCTCGCTGGAAATCAGCAAATGAAAAAACAGGTAAACCCTTCATTTTCCGCAAAAACCAAACAGGCTTAATTTGCTTGACATTTTTAATTAAATTCAATATAATTAATCAACAAACCACACGGAATGTTGCTCTTTTGAAATCAAGGCGGATATTTTGGTCTATTATAAAATATAGCTGGAAAATGATTCTTTCTGTTCGCCGGTAAGCGCAGCATGATAAACTAATATTTTGATATGATTTCGGCCCGGCATACCAGACTGGTTTGCTTCTTTTTTAGGGGATCGGAAGCCTTCGTTTTATTTTCAAAAAAGGATAAAATTAGCGGGAGACCCTGCCCGCAATTGCCTAATGTTATAAATCGAGATTAGCCTCACCTGCACTACACAGTCTTGCTGAACTGTCAGTTTGCCTCATTCCCTGTCCGTCAGCGTATTCCGGCTGGATTTCGCTGCTGATGAAAGAGTCAGAAATTATTAAAATCGGACATGACATAAATTCATTTTTGCATTTTTAAGAGTTTTTCCAATCAGTAGAATGACATTGGAGAATATGCTGATGGGACTATTATTAAGTGAATCCAACATGAAAAAAGCATTTTGTGAGTCGCTCGCAACCGCCGGGATCGGGGCGGCAGAATCCCATGGTGACGATGTGCTCGCTGAACTGATTATTAAAGTGGTTCCCTCCGAAATGCTGAATGATTTTCCTTCTCGTTTGCTGGCATCCGCAACAAAAGTATGTTCGAATGATCCGTATAATTGGCGGGTGCTTCAGCGGGAACCCGAATTTGATGAAGAAACGATCTTTCAAATGCTTCTTGACGGGTGGTTCAATGAAATTGTGTGGCCTTGATAAGGAACAACATTCATGAAAAAATGGCTCCTCTTTTTTAACTTTATGTTTATAGGGCTTTCCGTTTCAACACTCCGGGCACAGAATCCCGAAGCGGCGCGGCTGGTCCGGATGGTGGAACCAGTGGAAAACGAGGCAGGAATCGTCATTTTCCGAAAGATTTCCTATAACATTGAATGCCATTTTTCCGAAACCCTCAGCCGGGATTCCGCGGAACTAGCGGAAAACTGGAAAATCACTTTCGGAGATAAAATTGTCCCCGTTACTCAAATACTCTGGAAAAGAACGCTCGCTAATCGGGTAATTCTGATGGGAGAATTCAATATCCATGATGCTTATGTCCTGCAGTATATGCAAGGCAAACCAATCCAGGTTCAGAAGGATTCTTCGATGAGCGGGATTTCTCCCTGGGCTTTTGGCAGGGGAAAAGCGCTGGATATGGCAGTACGCCGTCTGGCAGACAAAAAGGCTTTGCTGGCACTGGATTATAAATTCAATGTCAATATCCTGGAGAGATATTTGACCTCCCTTCAGGGAAATTTCTGGTTCAGGGACCTTTCATTCAATATGCTCTCTGAGGGAACGCTTGCTGCAGATGAATCTGTTCGCAATGGCACCCGGACCGCTCTCGGGCTTGCGACCGCACCTTACTATTTTGTGGGGGGGCTGATTTACCGGGCTGAAATTTCCGCCGCATACCAATTTGAAACCTTTGCAGATGTTGGAAACAGGCTGTTTAATATCATCAATAAAGCACTTACCATCGGGCTGGACTTGGAGCTTCCCTATACAAACTACCCCATGTATAAATTGCATTCCAAAACAGGATATGTTAGGCTGGCCATGCCGCTGACAGTGAAACTGGGCTATTTGTTCGAAGGTGAAAATAAGGAGGGTATCGGAACTCCTTCCCGGCTGGATATCGAGGCGCGCTATGAGCTGGCTTTTTCACCGTTTCTGATTCTGAAAGGGACCTGGGCTTATTCGAGATTTTGGAACGCTCCTGCTGATTTTATCAATGACGCCACATTTTATTCCCTGACGATTGCCCAGGATCTGGACATCCTGAAGGATAAAATTGAGTTGCTAAATTTGCTCTTGGGAGGTCAGAAAGAAGCGCTGGGAAAGCATTTTATTTTTTATCGCATATCGGTCGGGCGCCGCGCCCCGGCTTTTCAGGACATACGGGAGCAGTCCTTCGGATTTGGGCTGTACTTATGATGGTTGAAGGTTATGTTTTCTCAAGGTGTCTCGGAACAACAGCGGGAAATCGATTTTTGTAAAGAAGTTTTTAGCGGTTGAATAGAATCATTGTGTTCAAATTTATGCCGGGGGAGTATATGAAAATTGAACAATTTATGTTAAAAGGAGATACCCACAGCAAAGTGAAGTTCGTGGAATCTCCCAATTCCAGCGGCGAGCTGAAGGCCGATACCATCGTCATTCACTATACGGCCGGCCGGGATGCAGATTCATCGGTTAAGACTTTGTGCGATCCCAATGCCAGGGCCTCCGCCCATCTGGTGGTGGGAAGAACAGGGGAAATTTATCAGCTTGTTCCCTTTAATAAAGTCGCCTGGCACGCCGGTCAAAGTGAATATCATCTTCCGGACGGAACCACACGTTCCGGCTATAATAAGTATTCCATTGGAATTGAAATTGATAATGCCGGACCTCTCACCAAAAGCGGGGATAAGTATGTTTCGTGGTTTGGGCGAGCTTATGAGGAAAACGAGGTCTTTTACGGTACGCATCGAAATGAGACAACGCCGCGTTACTGGCACCGCTTTACCGAGGATCAAATCTTTTTGGTGCAGGAGATTTGCACTTTGCTCGTCAGAGAATACAACCTGAAATTTATTCTGGGGCACGAAGAAATTTCTCCAAAGCGTAAAACCGACCCGGGGCCCGCTTTCCCGCTGGACAAAATGCGTGAGAGGATTTTAAATCCTTCGCGGAATCAGGATGAACCTGAGCCTGCTGTTTTTCCCGCAGACGGCACCGTCACCGCTTCAAAATTAAACATACGATCGCAGCCTTCCGTGGCGGCGGAAAAAATCGCGCAGCCGCTTCCTCAGGGCAAAAAGATTAAAATTATAAAGGAAATGGATGGGTGGTATGAGGTGGCAGTCGAAATTCAGGGATATGTTACCAAGCAATTTGTGGAAATAAAAAAGTAGATTTTTACATAGCCTGACTTTATGCGGCTAAATGATTTCCGAGACTTGTGAATGGGAGGTTCTTTTTAAGGATAGCAGCAATTTAGGATAAAAATATTTTTAAAAGTCTGAAAGGTGGACAAATGAAAAAGTGGGCTTTTGTGCTGTTTGTAATTGCTGGTATCATTGGTTTGATCATATTAGTCGAGATGAAAATTATTAATTGGCAGCCTTTAACAATTATCATCGCGGCGCTCGCCGCGCCAGTCAAATATGTGCTGGGACTTTTTGAGGACAAGGAGGAGGCCATCAAAAAAAGACATGAAGCCCTGCGTGAGATGGAATCGGTCTATGAAGAAGATTTGCATAAAAAAATCCGAGAGCAGGAAGATAAAACAACTCGGATTGGCCGGGAAATCCAGATTCTTGAAGAGCAACTTGAGATACTGCGCAGAAAACGGGAATTAATTGATTCCGAAGTGGAGGGAATGACTCTGGAAGATTTGCGCAAAAAGGGAAAAGAGACCCTGGGCTCTTGATCTGCAATGGAGAAGCAGTTTGAGAGCACCGGAATATCGGGAGATTCATCATGAAGATTTATTGTTTGGTTGTGGTCTTATTCCTGTCGGCAGGAGTGTGTTTAGCCTTTTCGGCAAAATTGAATACAGAACTGCCGTCGGGCGAAAAGTATAAAAATGATACCAAAGAAAATATCTATCTTGTGGTGGTCCTTGAACCGGGACAAGAAATAGCAAACAATACCGGCTATGAAATGCAGCTTATGACCGGGAAAAAATTCTCAAAATTTGACTATGAGCTGGAATCGCAGATTGAGGAACTGCAGCGGCAAATCCGTTTGAATGAAAGTGAAATAATAAAACTCAATCGGGAGATCGGGAAGACAAATCCTCAGGATTCTGCTCCATAACGAGAACAAAACCGGAAGGTAATTGCCGATGTTCAGATATAGTATAATAACAATTTTGTTTTTTCCTGCATTTTTGATGGCGCAGGACCGGCCTCCGGATTTTCCGTTCCCTATTTTCCGCGGCCAGACATTTACCGTTCCCGCAGGTTATGATACGCTGTGGATATTGAAACATAATCAATATAAAAATGCCATTAAAAAGGCTGAGATGCTAAATATTGCCGACAGTACCAACACGCTGCTCAGGCTTAAAAATGAAAAACTTTTCCAGATAATTTCGGCCAAAGATAGCCTCATTGCCTTAAACCGGCTGGGATATCTTCATTACCGTAATTTGTGGGATAAAACGGACAGGGAACTGGAAAAAGCAGAGATAAAAAATCTCGGCAAATGGCGGGCGGCATTTACCGGTTTCATGATGGGTTCTGTCCTGACCGGAGCCGTCTGCCTTATTCTAGTCAATTTGTAGAACGGA
>JARRQT010000032.1:28920-36327 GCA_037381445.1 Calditrichia bacterium | reverse complement strand
ACACCAGCAACACAGGATTCAGCGGCAACCGGGTTAGCTTCCCTTTTGGGGATAATACCCGAATATAGTTTTACATATTTGACCGTTTTTATTTTGACTGCACTCTGGATTGTCTCCGTTTCCATTTTTCTGGGAATTTTGGCAAGAAAATACACATTTGGAAACTGGACGGAGGAGAATCCCAACCCCTATAAACTGGAAACGCTGGGAATGCCAAGGGGAACCATGAGGGGGATTTTGACCGTCTCGCTTCTATTTGTTGTTATTTTGCTGGAAGTGGTAAATCTGCGCATGGAGGGGCTGGAAGGGAAAATTGATAATTTGCTGGTCGCATTTCAGATGATGCTGGCGTTCTACTTCGGAAGCAAAGTGATGCATCATTTGACCAAAGCGGATGAGCGGAAATCGGAAACGCTCTCACGGGCCATGACGGAGGTAGCTGTGGAAAAAGAAGGACTGACACAGGGGGAATTTGATCAGGAGGGGGCTGCCGGATAGCAGCATCCCTGTAATTTCAAGACTTGATCTCAGACCCCAGAAATCCACCAAAATTGCCCTGTTTGCCAACACGGCAGAGGCGGTTGTCTTCTGGCTGGCCGCAGCGGGACTGATCCTGTTGGGGATCATTTCTCTTTTTCGCTATCTTTCCGGACAAGATTTGACTTCGCTGTACCGACAGCAGATGGCCGCACAAAGCAGGATTGTCAATGAGATTGAAAATTTAAAACAGGAAAACCAATTCCTTCAAAATAAGGTAGATTCCATGCAAATTAAATTACGCAGTATGGAAGCAGAAATTAGAAATCAAAAATCCAAAGCAGCTGTACTGCAATCCCGGTGAAACAATTAATCTCACCTTATCGCTTCGCAGAATTCAAATGTGGGGTTCATAGCTTTTCAGCCTTAATGGCATAAACACCCAGGAATATGCACGCGAACAAATCATTAATAAATTGTACTGTATATTATAAAACTAATTTTAAAATATTACCGTGTCTATGACATAAATTTCAGGACGGAGGAAACGGATGGTAAAGAGGAATCTTGATTTTCAACTAATTTCTGTCAGTTTACCAAATTCATTTCGTTTTCTTTAATTATTGCCCCATTTAAAATATAGAAAGAGGTCCGTATGCATCACAGCATAAATTGGTTCGAAATCCCGATGGTTAATTTTGACCGGGCGAAGAGGTTTTGCACCACTGTCCTGGGAGTATAAATGGAAAAGCTGGAAATAATGGGATACGAGATGGTTTTTCTCTCCACGGAACAGGAAAGTGTTTCCGGCGCCATTGTGAAGGGTGAAGGATACATTCCGAGCGACCGGGGCACACTGGTCTATTTGAACGGGGGAAATGATCTCAACGTATATTTGTCGCGAGTGGAAAAAGCAGGGGGCAAGGTAGTGGTTCCCAAAACCAGGATCAATGATGATATCGGGTATTTTGCGCTGTTCATGGACACCGAAGGGAACAAGGTTGCTTTTCACTCCAGAAAATAAACGCTGCTTTAAGATAATCCGAAAAAGGTGGCTGTAAATAAAGAGGGCGGATCCAGATCCGCCCTTTCTATCATGAAATGGAAACTATATCTTAGCATTTCTAATTTGAAGCCGAAGACAGGCTAAAATAATAGGTGGCGCCCACAAAAATCCCAAAATAATCGGCGCCGTCCATGTGATATTTTAATTCCGCAAAACCGGTGACATTGGGATTGAATTTATATTCAGCACCGCCCATAAAAAAGATGCCCAGTTTGGTATCGGAAGCGGAATATTCCTGTTGTCCAAAATAAGCATAATCATATTTCTCGCTCCATTTGCCAATGCTCAGGCCGATTCCGGCGCCGCCATAGGGCTTAAATTCCGACTGGACCGGGAAGTAGTATTTGGCAGTGGGTGCGATCACAAATTCACTCCAGCTCCAGGAAGCTGAACCTACATCATACGATTTTTTCCAGTACTCAATTAACGCGCCAACATGAATTTCCGGAATTATGGTACCCAGATCAGCCTGCACGCCAAATCCAATGGTATTATCGATTGGATCTTCCGGCATCACATAGCCTAGGCGGGCTCCAATTCCCTTAAAACCGATATCGGTCTGGGCATACGTGGGAAGCGCGAATGCGAGAACAAGTGCAATCAGAATTGCATAACCGAAAAAACGTTTCATAAAAGCTCCTCATTAGTTTTGTAAAACTGCAGTAAGTTAAGTACCTATATAAGAACAACTTCAAGACTAAAACATTGCAGAATATATTCTTTTTTTGGGATTTTACATTGAAGTAGATCACATTTTGAAAAATTTTGTAAAGGATGAGGCAAAGTTCAGGGAATACAATGCCCTCTCATATACATACTGACCTGGCTGAACTTGATTTGAAAACAATCAGTTTCACTGGCAAAAATCAAAAAAAGAAGGTGGCAGGTATCCGGTCCGCAAATGGTGAATCGGAATTGGCAAAAAAATCTCTTTGCTCCGGAATAAAACAGGATATTCCGTGTCAGACCGGACGTGTCAACAACGCACAGAATATTGCTGATGATACTAATCGCTTTTTTCAAAGCCCTGGATTAGCTCTTCCCTGAGTTCCTTCATTTTATCTTTAATCTCGTTGAAATCTTCGATATGTCCGTCCAGTTCTGCATCTTCATTTCTTTTTTCACTTAGTAAAATGGATTCATCTACCCACCTCAAGGCTTCTTCGTTCTCTTTCTGTTCATAAAGAGATTTCGCAATCCAGTATTTGCATTCTGCCTGGAATCCGTATGACGGGTATTTGTAATTCTCGATTTTTGCCAGAATAGAACGGAAGTCCGAATTGACTTCCGGCCATCTTTCAAACCGGGCCATCAGACGGCCGTGAAAATAGAGATCTGCGATGTTGGGTACAGATTTGCGCGACATGACTTCATCCAGAAGTTCATAGGCCCTGTTATATCTTTTATAATCAAAATAAGCTGCTACCAGCACATAACTGCTTTCATATATGGAATATCTGCCATGCGCTATGGCGAATTTAAGCTGACGAATACCCAGGTCCCGCTTGTCCGGCATCCAGAAGGCGATAATCCGCAGAAACTTGGATTTAGCTGTCCGCCAGTAATGGTACGAGCCCAGTCCAAGATAGACATCATAGAGAGAAGAATCCGCTCTCAGTGCTTCCTTAAAATTATCAATTCCTTTCTGGCCGTCCCGGTAGGCTCCGATCCAGTTGTGTTTGCGGAATCGGTTGAATCCGCGATATCCGTAGGCCGCGCCGATATAAAAATGAAGCCAGGCGTCATGTTCGGTTTTTAATAGTTCGTTCCCCTTATCGATTGCTATCTGGACATTGTATTCCACCTCATCCTGAAATTTGTTGAACCGATAGGCGCTCATCCAGTTTTGGTAGGCGGCGGCTTTGAAGAAATAGGGAGCCGGATGATTGGGGAAGATTTTAACCAAACTGTCAAAAATTGCCAGACTTTCCTCAAACCGGTCATTAAAAGTGAGATCGATGCCGCGGAGCACCTCTTTATCAAAAAATGGGTCTGGAGGTGAAATGGCATCCTGACCAACTGTGGGAGTGTCGTTGGTGATCTGACTCCGGCCATGACTTCCCATAAACAAAATTAACAACAAAGAATTTATGATAAAGATAAACTGTATTTTCTTATTCATAAAAATTCCTTTCTATGCATTGATTTAAACGAAGGACATTTTTCAGAATGTCCGGTTTAATGCTCTTAAGTTTGAAAAAGGGATAATTTTGCAATTGTCCGCCGCAGGAATGAGAAATGAACGTATCCCGAAGCTTTCGTGATCAGATAACCGGAGTGCGTGAAGAAATTGGTTTTGCTGACTTGTTGCCTGTGAACATTTAAAAACGGTTTTTGGATTTTATCCCAACAGCCCACTCATCCAAGTTTTTGATTTATTCGAATTGATCAAATTCGGTTTTAGCACAAATCTTCTTTTGTATGGCAATCAGAGATAAAAGTTCAAAATGAGATGTGGTGTCGGCATATAAAAAAACCGGCCCCTTTACAGAGAGCCGGCCCGTTCTTAACCAATTGATGGAGGAGTATTTATTTATGATCAGCGTCCGATGCTTTAATTCTCACCGGCACGGGTTTGTTTTTTAAGGTAAAATGATGATATATTCTTTTGGATATATCGAAAACCACCTCGATGATCATATAAAGGAACGGGATGGCAATGAGTGAATAAAGCAAAAACTTCAATAATTCTATAAACATTTGTATCTCCTTTTCCTATGTTCACTCTTAACGAAAAAGCGATAAGCAACGGTGCCCAAAAGGTTTGCTGCCGGAATCAATTTCAGATTTTCTGAAGTCTGCCTGGTAATGCTGTCTGAAGATGCACGTTTGTAAGCGTATAAAATCGGCAAACGATTTGCGTTCAAAATAACCGGCGGGCAACCTGATGCCGAAGTCGGAAATGCTCCAAAAGCAACAATGTATGCTGCCTGAGAAACTATTCTCCGCGTTTTTGAATTAATGAGTATATTAATTGGAGAGCGGGCATTACGCCTGCCTGTCCGTAATGTTCAGTTTTTGCATGCAACCGGTATTCAAAAAGGACTGACCTGTGAAAATCCCGAAGCAACTCTTTTTCTATGAATTTCTCGGCACCGCCCTGCTCATTTTGTTTGGACTATCTTTCGTCATACTGGATTTCGGGGCCGGAAGCCCGGTGGTGAGATGGATACCGGATGCAGGTATACGGCGGCTGATTACCGGTTTTCTTTTCGGATCAACCGGCGGGCTCATCGCGGTTTCCGCAATAGGAAAGCATAGCGGCGCACACATTAATCCGGTGGTATCCCTCGCTTTCTGGATGCGGGGGAAGATGAGCGCCGGTCACGCAATTGGTTACATCCTTGCCCAATTATTAGGCGGTATTGTTGGTGCTGTACCGCTGCTGTTCTGGGGAAAAATCGGGGCCAGCGTGCAGTATGGGGCTACTTTCCCGGGGAGCGGATACGGCGCATGGCTGGCGGTGCTGGGAGAAGTGGCCACTACCTTCTGCCTGATTGTAGGATTGTTCTTTTTCATCAGCAACAAGCGCATCAGAGCTTTTACCCCAATGCTCTTTCCATTTCTGTACGCCGTCATGGTATTTCTGGAAGCGCCCGTTTCGGGTACCAGCACCAATCCCGCCCGCAGCCTGGGACCGGCCGTGGTGGCCTGGGACTGGCAGGCCTGGTGGGTCTACTGGGTGGGACCGGTACTGGGAACCCTTGTGGCAATTGCTGCCCATAAATTGAGGCTGCTGGGTGAACTGGAGTTTGAAGTCGCTAAGCTTTACCATTTTGAACATGACCCGTTTCATGTCTTTAAACGGGATTTGAAAATTGAAGAGGAAAATCTTTAGATTTTTGGTTCCATAAAAAGAAATCGGCTCAGATTTTTACCTTAGGACAAATGAACTGACGACTTTTGTTATCGTTAAAATCAAATTCGGGGATTACAAATATGAACCTGTGCAAAATCAAAGTGAAAGACAGAATGGCGCCCCCGCTATTTTTGATTCTCCTACTGACTTCTGCCCTCGATGCCTTTGCCGCCGGGAATTTTCCGGCTGATTCCTCCGAAACCATGATCTACCGAATGGATGCCGGGGCCGGCAATTTTACCGTTCATGTTCATTCGGGCGGGCTTTTCTCACCATTCGCCCACGATCATACAATTGCCATCCGGGGATTTAGCGGCGAAATCCGGCTAACTCCCGGGAGCATCACCCCTGCCGTAATTAACGTGAGAATCCCCGCCGATTCAATTACGGTTGTGGATGAAAAACATAGGGGAGATATTCCGGACGTCCAGAAGAATATGGATGAAAAAGTGCTTGAAGTTGATAAATATCCCCAAATAATCTTCAACAGCGCTGTTATTTCAGCCGGGAAAAATCAGGCCGGAGAATATCTGCTGAATGTCAGCGGGCAACTGACTTTGCATGGGGTAACGAAACGGATTGAAGTCGACGCGCTTGTAAGAGAGACCAATGGAGGGCTTCGCGCCAAAGGCACATTTTCCATTCGTCAGACCGATTATAAAATGCAGCCCGTTTCGCTGTTTGGTGGCCTGGTTAAGGTGAAAGATAAAGTTGATCTTTCTTTTGATGTCATTGCCCGCTAATATCAGCCGGTTGGCTTCAGGCCGCTATTTTGATTTCATGAAATTTTCATATTAGATTTATAAATTTCAGTCAGGAATTAATACGGAGGATATTGATAATGGATTATATGGAAAGTTACCGGGGCGACCGGGCCATCGCCGTGCAGAATTCTTTTCTGCGCCGGGTCTATACCTGGATGGCTTTGGGGCTTGGCATCACCGCTGTGATTTCACTCTTTGTGTCGGCCAGCCCGGCACTGGAGCAGATTTTTATTGGAAACCAGGTCCTGTTTTTTCTGCTTATTATTGCTGAGCTGGGCATGGTAGTGGGACTGAGCGCCGGTATAAACCGCATATCGGCTTCCACCGCCACAATTATGTTTTTTATCTATTCTGCCCTGAACGGACTTACTTTTTCATTCATATTTTTGGTATATACGGCCGCCTCCATCGCCAGCACCTTTTTTATCACTGCCGGCACTTTCGCTGCCATGAGCATTTACGGTTACACCACCAAAAGAGATCTCACCGCGTGGAGGAGTTTTCTCTTCATGGGATTGATCGGTGTTATTATCGCGGCAGTGGTGAATATCTTTTTACACAGCATGATGATTTACTGGATCGTGACGTTCGCAGGGGTGATTGTGTTTGTCGGATTGACCGCTTATGACACTCAGAAAATCAAGGAAATGGCATATCAGGGATTCGGGAATGAGCAGATGGAACAGAAGGCCGGCGTCATTGGTGCGCTGCGGCTGTACCTGGATTTCATCAACCTGTTCCTTCTGTTGCTGCGACTGTTCGGTCAGCGCCGCTGAATAGAAATCCGCGATTCCGGATGGTTGAATCGCATTGGCGGACTCGTTTTCTGTGTTCTAAAAACTTTTTTCTGCTTATACCATTAAAATACTTGAATTAGATTCGTTGTATTCCAATAAATTTTGATTGTGTATGACACGAGTTGAGAGCAGAGAGGGAAGGAACTTCCTGTGCGGTCGGATTTGAAAACAGGCAATAAATATCCGGATTTTGAATTGCCTGATCATGCCGGGGAGAGGAGAAAACTCCTGGGATGTCTGGTCAGTAAACCGTGTGCCCGGCAAGCCAGTTTAGCGATCTGAAATTTTTTTCATCAATCCCAAAAAAGGAAAGGTGAAGCAGATGAGTTATCAACCCATTGAAAATTACGGTATTATCGGCGATCTGCATTCCGTCGCATTGGTTGGCATGAATGGTTCTATCGATTTCATGTCTTTTCCCAATTTTGATTCGCCTACGATTTT
>JARRQT010000032.1:23151-28902 GCA_037381445.1 Calditrichia bacterium | reverse complement strand
TGTCTCCCATCGACGGGGATGCCAAGCAGAAACAGATCTATCTCTCGGATTCCAATATTTTGCTTACCCGTTTTCTCTTTGATGATGGTGTGGCGGAAATATCCGACTTCATGCCGGTGGGTGAGGGAGATCATGCCCATGACCTGGTGCGCAGGGTCAAATCCATCCGCGGAGATATTCGGTTCCGCATGGTGTGTCGTCCGCGTTTTGATTATGGGCGGACACACCATAAAGTGGAAGAGAGGGATGGTGAAATTCTCTTTATTCCGGAGAGAAAAGAATTGCCCGCCTTGCGTTTGCGTCCCTCGGTTCCCACCAAAGTGGAAAACGGTGTCGCAATTGCGGAATTCACTCTTTGTGCTGGTGAAAAGGCCTCTTTTGTGCTGGAGGAAGCCCGCGAAGGTGAAGAGTCGCCTTCCGCGTCGCCCGATTATGAAACGGAATTTTTTAAAAGCACTCTTAATTTCTGGCGGCGCTGGATCGGCAGCTCTCAATACCAGGGACGCTGGCAGGATATGGTGAATCGTTCCGCCCTCATTCTGAAACTGCTTACCTTTAAACCCACCGGTGCTATTGTGGCCGCACCCACTTTGGGTTTGCCGGAAGTTGTCGGCGGAGAGCGCAACTGGGATTACCGTTATACCTGGATACGCGATGCCTCCTTTACGCTCTATGGGCTTATTCGGCTGGGATATACCAGGGAAGCCGCCGAGTTCATGAACTGGATCGAAGCCCGCTGTGATGAGCTGGAGCCGGACGGTTCTCTGCAGATTATGTACGGCATTGACGGCCGTCATGAATTGGATGAAACCATCCTGTCGCATTTCGAAGGATATAAAAAATCCTCGCCGGTCCGTATTGGGAATGAGGCCTATAAGCAGCTCCAGTTGGATATTTATGGCGAGCTCATGGATTCGGTTTATCTCTATGATAAGTACGGCGAGCCGATATCTTACGATCTGTGGCAGAATCTGGTGAGACTCCTGAATTGGGTGTGCAAGAACTGGAAGCAGGAGGATGAGGGCATCTGGGAAGTCCGGGGAGGACGGCATGAATTCCTCTATTCAAGGGTGATGTCCTGGGTGGCACTGGACCGGGGAATTCGTCTGGCGCAGAAACGCTCCTTCCCTTCACCCTTCGATCACTGGATGACCTGCCGGGATAAAATCTACCAGGATATCTTCAAAAATTTCTGGAATAAGAAAACCAATACTTTTATCCAATATAAAGGTGGCAATGCGCTGGACGCTTCCAGCCTTTTGATGCCGTTGGTCAGGTTCATCAGCCCCATCGATCCCCGCTGGCTGTCCACCCTTCATGCCATCGGCAATAATCTGGTATACGATTCGCTGGTCTATCGCTACCAGGTGGGGAAAGGCTCCGTGGACAGCCTTTCGGGCAAAGAAGGCACATTCAACATGTGCAGCTTCTGGTATGTGGAAAATCTTTCCCGCGCCGGGGACATTGAAAAAGCGCGCTTCTTTTTTGAAAAAATGCTGGGCTATGCCAATCATCTGGGACTTTATTCCGAAGAGCTGGGGCCGCAGGTGCAGCATCTTGGGAATTTCCCCCAGGCATTCACTCATCTCGGTCTGATCAGCGCTGCCTACGACATCAACCGCCGGCTTTCGGAAAAGGGGCAGGCGGGATAAAACGAACTCCATCAATGATAGATTTTTCTAATTTGGAAAGAATGATTTACTTTTCGCGGTGATAGTTAATCGTCTCAAGGAACAGCCCCTTCAAACCCTCGGTGCAGTCATTGCACATTTTCAAATCATAACGGGATTTCAGCAGATGCTGGCGAAAATCCCGGTATTTACGGCCGAACCAGACAGACTCGAAGGAATCGTCGATCAGATTACCCAAGGCGTAATCGCCATCCTTGTCAAAGCAGCAGGGACTCACCCGGCCGTCGCAATTCACCACGAGACTGAACCACAGCCGCAGACATTCATCGGCAAAGAATCTGCGCTTGCGGGTGATATGCTTTCCATCTCCCGTCTTTTCAACATAGCGGGTAATCGCTGGATCATCCGGGAGATAATTTTCGCCCTCCGCATAATCAGTTATCTGTACAGTTTTGAAAGACAGCCGATCAGCCCCCAGTTTCCGCCCCAGTTCGATCATGTCCTTCCGCTGATGCAGGTTCTGCTGCATTAATATGAATTGCAGATGAACCAGCGGACTGCGTTTGTTCTGAGCCTTCTTTGCTCGTACCAGCCACTGGATGCCATCGAACACCCATTCCAGTTTGCCCCCGACCCGGTATTTTTCATAGACGGTCTGGTCGGCGCCGTCCAGCGAAATAATGATTTCATCGATACCCGATGCCACAACCTCGCCGGCGATCCGGTCGCTGCGGAAAAAATGCCCGTTGGTGCTGGTTACCACGTACATGCCGCGCTGTTTGGCGTATCGAATCATCCGGGAGAGGTCCTTCACCATAAAAGGTTCACCCTGGTTCCAGAGCAAAAGCATTTTCACCGTACCGGGAAATTTATCAATAATGGTTTTGAAATTCTCGTAGTTTAAACGGGTCTGCCGGCGGGTAATATTTCCGCTGCCGGTAGGGCAGAGGGGGCATTTCAGATTGCACAAGCTGGTCGGTTCAATATGGGCCAGCACCGGCGTTCCCCATACAGCCGGCTTCCGCCGCAGCAGAGAAAATCCCAGGCCCGCAGCGATTTTCAGAATATTGGCCGCTTCATGAATATTACGGGGGATAAAGGGAGAGCGCGGGTTGGCCGGCGGATGGGGCGGCAGAACCGAATTCTCCAGATAATTCAGCCACTCCCTGGTGCTGAAATTCCCGGCCCGTCGGTCTGCCTCGCTACTTTTTTCCCGGGCGGGAAGATCCGCGCTTGCGGAATTATCCGCCAGCGCTTCACGATCTTTGTTGAAAGATGTTTCCTCTCCTTTTTTCACTACAAGCTCTTCATGATGGTGAATGCAAAAAGAATATTTCAAATCCCCGCTTTTGCGATCCGGCGAAAATGAAGATAGAAAATTCAGTGAAGCATGTCAAGTTCGGGAATTCTAATGGAATGTGGTGGATGCAGGAATGCAAAATAACAAAATGAACCACGGCCGGCACGGGAGCTGTTTCGCAAAAGACAAAATTACCTCTTCCGCATTATCGCTCCAAAAATTCTTGCTTTTCCGGGGATTTCAGATTATTATGTATTGTCGCTATCGCTTGAATAACTGAGATTTCTCAAACAAATAGCATTATCACAAAAGCTCCGCATTTCCATCATTGGTTCAAAACCTTGCACACTACCAAAAATCGCATCAAAAAAATACCGGAGGTAAGATAAATGAGTTCACCCTACCAAATATTCTCTGTTGATTATGTGGAATTTATAGTGGGGAACGCGAAACAGGCTTCCCATTACTATCAGACCCAGTACGGTTTCGAGCCGTTTGCCTATCGCGGGCTGGAAACCGGGGAAAGGGACAAGGTGTCCTATGGGTTACGGCAAGGCAATATCCGCTTCATTGTCACCTCTCCGCTGATGGCCAACTCTCCGCTGAATATCCACCTGATTCAGCATGGTGACGGCGTGAAGGATGTCGCATTTACCGTGGATAATGCGCGGGCTGCCTGGGATTATGCCATTCAGCGGGGCGCGGTGTCCGTGCAGGAGCCGAAGGAATTTTCCGACGAAGACGGTATGGTGGTGATGGCGGCCATCAAAACCTATGGGGATACCATCCATACCTTTGTGGAGCGGAAAAATTATAGGGGAATTTTTTTGCCGGGATTCAAGGTATACCAATCGCCGCTGGAGTCGAAATCAGTTGGATTGAAATACATTGATCATTTTGTGGGCAATCAGCCGGAAGGCCAGATGCAGAGGATCGCAGAATGGTATGAAGATGTGCTGGGATTCCACCGCTTCTGGAATGCGGATGACAAGGATATCTCCACCAAATACAGCGCCCTTCGTTCCATTGTGGTCGCAGATCCCACTGAAGTCATTAAAATGCCTATAAACCGTCCGGCTGCCGGAATGAAGAAGTCCCAGATTGAGGAATTTGTGGAATACTATACCGGCCCGGGCATTCAGCATATTGCCATGTATACGGATAATATCATCGGGACGGTGGCGAGTCTGAGGCGCAGAGGTGTTGAATTTCTGGATGTGCCGCCGGCCTATTACGAGGAACTGCCCAACCAGATTTCTGATCTCAAAGAGGACATGAAAGAGCTGGCCAGGGAAAATATCCTGGTGGATGTGGATGAATTTGGTTATATGCTGCAGATTTTCACCAAGCCGGTGCAGGACCGGCCAACCCTGTTTTACGAGATTATTCAGCGGCGGGGATCAAAGAGTTTCGGAAAAGGAAATTTCAAGGCGTTGTTCGAAGCCATCGAACGGGAGCAGGAAAAGCGCGGCAATCTGTAAATCGGGTCAAAAGACCATAGATATTTTGGACATAAAATCAAAAGGAGAGGATTTTAAAGGAGGAGACTATCATGCCTTTTTATATAAAACAGGGGAAGATTCCCCGGCAGCGTCATACCCAATTGCGGGATGACGGGGGAAATCTCTATCATGAGGAACATGTAAGCCGCGAGGGATTTTCAAGCGTCTATTCCAATCTTTACCATCTGCGGCCGCCCACGCGCATTTCCAGGGTGGGGGAATTCCGGCCGGTCGAGTATCTTCCTGCGGAAGAGCATGTCCACCGGCATCATCATCTGGAGACGCAAAAATTCGGGCCGAAAGGAGACTGGGTTTTTGGCAGGCGGCTGCTGGCCTTTAACAACGATGTGGCGATGATGATGGTAATACCCGAGAAACGGGGAGATTTCTTCTACCGCAACGCCTATGCGGATGAACTTTTCTTCGTTCATCAGGGAAAGGGCAGATTGACCTGCGCCTTTGGCAGTTTGGAGTACGGGCCGGGGGATTATATTGTGATTCCCCGCGGTGTATTGTACCATCTCGAAACTGACGGGAAAGACAATCGTTTTTTTCTGATTGAGTCTGCAGGGATGATAGAGCCGCCGCAGCGCTACCGCAATGAATACGGGCAGTTGCTGGAGCATGCTCCCTATTGCGAAAGGGACATCCGGGTGCCGGAATTTACGGGACCGGTTGATGAGGAAGGGGAGTTCCCTTTTCTGGTCAAAACCGCCAGGGGAATCCAGCACTACACGCTGGCGCAGCATCCCTTCGATGTGGTGGGATGGGACGGTTTTTACTACCCCTGGATTTTCAGTATTCATAATTTTATGCCCATTGTGGGAAAAATACACCAGCCGCCGCCCGTTCACCAGACCTTTCAGGCGCCCGGATTTGTGGTCTGTTCCTTTGTGCCGCGCCTGTTCGATTTCCATGAAAAGTCCATTCCCGCGCCCTACAATCACCGCAATGTGGACAGTGATGAAGTGCTCTATTATGTGGCGGGCGATTTCATGAGCCGTAAGGGAATAAGTGTGGGCTCAATGACTATCCATCCCTACGGCATTGCCCATGGGCCGCAGCCCGGGCGGTATGAAGAATCCATCGGAAAAAAGGAAACCGATGAGCTGGCCGTGATGCTTGATACTTTCCGGCCCCTGACGCTTGCCATGGATGCCATGAAGGTGGACGATCCCGATTATCCCTATAGCTGGATGGCGAAGGAATAAGCTCATCATTAATATGCAGTTCACTGGCCGGAAAATGCGCGTTATCCGATTGTGAAGTACGGACCGGTCATGGCAGCAGGAAATAACCTTTTTTACCGGATATCCGA
>JARRQT010000032.1:0-23130 GCA_037381445.1 Calditrichia bacterium | reverse complement strand
ATCATGCCGAATCCATCCTCAACAACCGCTAATTTCCCTTTCAAACAACCCATCGCCTGGCATCCCAATCCCAAATGGATAAATGAAAGCAACCTCCGGCGGTTTATGAATCAATACCAGATTCCTGATTATGATACCCTGATGCAGCGCTCACTGCAGGACATTTCCTGGTTTTGGGATGCGGTGATCAGGGATTTGGATATCCGGTTTTATAAACCTTACAGCAAAATTCTTGATCTTTCAGAAGGCATTCAGTTTCCCCGCTGGTGCGTGGATGGTGAAATGAATATCATCCACAACTGTCTCGATAAGTGGCAGGAGACGCCTACCAGAGAACTTCCGGCTTTAAAATGGGAAAATGAGAGCGGGAAAACCCGCACATTGACCTACGGCGAACTGTTTGAAGAAGTAAACTGCTGCGCCAATGCCCTGCGCGAAATGGGCATCGGCAAAGGGGATGCGGTGGGCCTGTTTATGCCGATGATTCCCGAACTGGCTATCGCTTTTCTGGCGATCATAAAAATCGGGGGAATCATTCTCCCGCTCTTCAGCGGCTATGGTCCGGCCGCCATTGCCACCCGTTTAAAGGACGCCGGTGCAAAGCTGCTCTTCACAGCCGATGGCATGATTCGCCGGGAGAAACTGATCCACATGAAATCCATTGCCGATGAAGCGCTAACGCAGGTTCCTTCGGTTAAAAAACTGGTCGTTGTAAATCTCACCGGAGCCCGGGATATCCCCTGGGCCAAAGCGCGGGATGTGTGGTGGGAAGACGTTGTTCCCGGTCAATCGCCAGTGGCGGAAACGGAAAGAACGCTGGCAGAAGACATTCTGATGATCATATACACCAGCGGGACTACCGGTATTCCCAAGGGCGCGGTGCACACCCACTGCGGTTTTCCCATCAAGGCTGCGCAGGATATGTATCATTCCATGGACGTCAAACCCGGCGAAACCATGTACTGGATGAGTGATATGGGCTGGATGATGGGGCCCTGGGAGGTGTTTGGGATTTTATTGATCGGTGCCACCATGGTGTTTTACGATGGTGCCCCGGATTATCCGGATGTGGATCGGGTGTGGGCACTCATTGAAAAGCACCGGGTGAATCATATCGGTATCACACCCACGCTGATCCGCAGCGTAAAATCCCATGGAACGGGTCCCGTCCGCCGTCACAATGTGTCCAGCCTGAGGTCCATCGGCTCCACCGGCAGCCCCTGGGACCCGGAATCCTGGCAATGGACCTTTCAGTCTGTGCTGAAGGGCGAAAAACCCATTATCAATTATTCCGGTGGAACGGAAATCAGCGGCGGAATTCTGAGCGGGAATTTTTTCAAACCATTGAAACCGTGCGCCTTTTCGGGGCCGGTGCCGGGGATGGATGCGGATGTGGTGAATGAGCAGGGCGAACCGGTGCGCAATGCGGTAGGGGAACTGGTCATCCGCCAGCCCTGGATTGGGATGACCCGCGGATTCTGGAAAAATAAGGAACGCTATCTGGAAACTTACTGGAATCGTATCCCCGGGCTGTGGGTTCACGGCGATTATGCGGCGATTGATGAGGACGGGCTGTGGTATATCCTGGGGAGAAGCGATGATACCATCAAAGTTGCCGGGAAGCGCCTGGGTCCGGCGGAAGTGGAATCGGTGGTGAATGCCCATCCCGTGGTAGCGGATTCTGCCGCCATTGGTGTGCCGGATAAAATCAAGGGAGAGGAGGTTGTAGTCTTTTGTGTTCTCAAACCTGAGATCAAACCCAGTGAAGAGCTGCGTCAGGCGTTGCTGAATTTACTGGAAACCGAACTTGGCAAGCCGCTGAAACCCAGGGAAATAAAATTTGCCGCTGCGCTCCCCAAGACACGCAACGCCAAGGTGATGCACCGGGTGATCCGCGCAGCCTATCTGGGGGAGGAACCCGGCGATTTGAGCAGCCTGGAGGATGCTTCAACTGTGGATGCCATCCGCCAGGCGTATTAGAGAATTATGAGGATGGGAAGCGATTTTTTGAGGGGGATAGACGCAATAAGCAGGTATGTCATCAACTTAGGGGGAAGATCATGAATACTCAAGATAATAGAAATAAACAGGAATCTCGGTCTGCTTTTGAAAAGGCAGGAAAGGAAGGACAGGATCCCCGCTGTGTTCCCGTTAAACTGGAAGGATCCGCCCCGGAAGGATTTGATATCAGGTATCCGGACTACCCTGAGGAGGACCATGAAACCTGGAGGATCATGTTCGAGCGGCAACTAAAGCTGCTGCCCGGACGCGCCTGCGATGAATATCTGGAGGGGCTGGAATTAATGAAATTTCCTCCCCGGGAGATACCTTATTTGGGCGATGTGGGAAAAGTACTGCAGGAAACCACTCAATGGCAGGTGGCACGGGTGCCGGGACTTCTGTATGAAGGGGATTTCTTCGAGCGGCTGGCCCGCCGGGTGTTTCCTTCCACCGATTACATCCGGCCCCGTCACGAGCTCGATTACACACCTGCTCCTGATCTGTTCCACGATATTTTCGGGCACACGCCCATGATTACCAATCCCTCTTTCGCTGATTTCTATCAGAAAATCGGGCAGGCGGCCCTGAAGGCGCAAGGATATGACAGGCGGCGGCTGGAAAGAATTTACTGGTTTACCGTGGAATTCGGGCTGGTCCATACTGCACAGGGCCTGAGGATTTACGGCAACGGTATCATATCGTCCTATGCGGAAGTGCAGCATAGTCTGACGAAGAAAGTGGAGAAGCGGCCGTTCAATGTCTATAAAATGGCCGAGCAGGATTATGATGTCTGGCACATGCAGCCTCTCCTGTATGTCATCGATTCCTTTGAGCAACTGGAAGAAGGATTTTACGAGTGGGCACGTTACCGGAATCTTTTTTAATACCTGATGCGGCTTTCTATATTGCTGCGAGCGGCTATTCTTTTGCCTGCCCTGAAAAATTCATTCAGGGCTTTTTACTAAATATGGCGGAATATATGTGTGATTAGAAAGCAGAATCCGAAAATGAGCAATGACACAGTGGTTTTTGAGCAACAGGACGACATCGCTATTATCCGCTTGAACCGGCCGGAAGTGCATAATGCGTTGAATGATGCGGCGATGTCGAAGCTGGAAGAAATTCAGGCCCGGATTTATGGCGACAATGGGGTGAAGGTGGTTATTCTCACGGGGACCGGCCGGGAATCTTTTTGCGCCGGCGGCGATCTGAAATACTTTGCCGCCTTCAGCACCCGCGAACAGGCCCTCGAAATGTCACGCCGCATGCAGAAAATTCTGGATCGGTTTTGGAGCGGCGACAAAGTGGTAATCGCCGCCGTAAATGGCAGGGCCTTGGGCGGTGGTTGCGAAATTTTGACCGCCTGTCATTTTCGCATCGCGGCGGAGCATGCCATTTTTTCATTTCGGCAGGCGGCAAACGGAGTAATTACCGGATGGGGCGGCGGCGTGCGGCTTTTCAAACTATTGGGGCGCAGCCGGGCATTGAAGCTTCTGTTGACCTCAGAGGATCTTGCTGCAGCGGACGCACTCCGGCAGGGCCTGGTGGATAGGGTGGTCCCAAACGATCAATTGCCGGATAGCGCCATGTCGCTGGCCCGCATGATTACTGCCAACTCCGCGGCAGCCATTGGCGCCTTTCTTGAAATCGCCCGCAGAATCGATACGGACGGTTATAACGCGGCCGTCCAAACCGAAACCGAACTTTTCGGAGATCTTTGGATGGGGAAAGATTTCAGAAATTGGCTAAATAATTTTCTGAATAATGATCAAAAGTGAAAGCGCAGGGTCCAAAGGTCTAATCGACGCTGACCTCTTTTTCATGAAAAAATCTGAATAAGTCCTCTGCCACATTTTTCGGTAGTTTCCCTTTACTGACAAGTTCTTCCTGACTTGCCTCCCGGATTTTTTTCAGCGATCCGAAAGTCTTCAGCAACTGCTGTTTCCGCTTCTCACCAATTCCCATTACGTCATCCAGCGGGGATTTCATGGTTCGCTTATCCCGTACTTTCCGGTGATAGGTAATCGCGAAGCGGTGGGATTCATCCCTGACCTGCTGCAGCAGTTTTAATCCCGCCGAGCTTTTGGGAATGTTCTGTGGATCACTGTGGCCGGGCACGAACACTTCCTCCAGACGTTTGGCAAGCCCGATAATGGGCTGATCTGTCACATGCAATTCCTTCAATACCTGCACCGCGCTTGACAACTGACCTTTTCCCCCGTCCACCATGATAAGATCGGGAAATTCCTGTGTCTCATCCAGCAGCCGTTTATAGCGGCGATGGACAACTTCACGCATCATGGCAAAATCGTCCGGCGTATCTTTGCTGCGGATTTTAAAATGGCGATAATCGCTTTTATGCGGTTTGCCGTTCACAAAGCAAACCATGGAGGCTACTGCATCTCTCCCCTGAAAATTGGAAATATCAAAGGCCTCAATTCTCACCGGGGGATTTTCCAGCTTCAGGTCTTTCTGCAGCGCCCGTACATTATAAGCAAGATAATCCTTTTTCTTGAATTTCTGCAGGAGGAGTTCATCCAGAAGAAAACGAGCATTCTTCTGACAGAGATTCATCAGCTTTTTCTTCTCACCGATTTGCGGCACTACCAGTTCCACCCTATGTCCGGCCTGCCGGCTCAGCCATTCACCAATAACCCGGTCCTGTTCTCCCAGGTCTTTGGGTATCAGAACTTGCTGCGGCAAATAATCGGTTTCAACATAATACTGCTGAACAAACTGTTCGATCACCTCTTCCATGGGTTTCTCGGCAACGCCTTCCATGTAAAAATGCTGTCTGCCCACAACTTTGCCGTCCCGGACCTTGAACACCACGCTGCAGGCGTCCTCGCCTTCCACTGCCACAGCCACCACATCCCGGTCCTCGAAATCGGTCATGGCGACCTTCTGGCCGTTGAAAGCATAATTTTCAATCATCTCGATCTGGTCCCGCAGGCGCGCGGCCCGCTCAAAATTCTGCTTTTCCGCTTCCCTTTGCATCAGATTACGCAGTTCCTGCACCAGGTCTTTGGTTTTGCCTTTCAGGAACTGTTCCACCTGATGGATCATATGGTGGTATTCCTCCTGCGATACCAATCCCTCGCAGGGTCCCTGGCAGCGCTTGATATGATAATCCAGGCAGACTTTATAGCGCAGGGCGCGGATGGATTTCTCATCCAGATGGTATTTGCAGGAGCGGATCGGGAAAATCTTGTGCAGAATTTTCATGATCCGGCGAAGATGCTTGACGTCGGTGTAGGGTCCCAGATAGCGGCTACCGTCGCGGATAATTTTCCGTGTGACAAATACCCTGGGAAAAGGCTCATTTGTAATCCGAATATAGGGATAGCTTTTATCGTCGCGCAGGATTACATTGTATCGCGGTTTATGCTTTTTTATCAAATTTGATTCCAGAATCAGGGCTTCCACTTCGTTATCCACGATAATCACCTGCAGATCGGCGACATTTTTCACCAGCGCCCGGGTCTTGGGATCAAGATTCCTGGAATCCTGGAAATAACTGCGGACACGGCTGCGCAGGTTCTTCGCCTTGCCCACATAAATGACTTTTCCCGAGACATTAAAAAACTGATAAACGCCCGGCTGGGTGCTCAGGTTATCCAGTTTTTCCTGTAATCGTTCTTTCATATAAATCACAATACTCAAGTACCAATAAACACATATTCCCGTGGCAGGGGAAAGTTCCGGCAACAATGAATTTAAATATTCCTAAAATGCCGCGGCATTGCAACTAAAAAGTACTTAGCGATGTGAAATAAGTTAAATGAAGGTTTATATTTGCGAGCTATAAAACTTATATGTGACTGGAGGAAAATAGAGAATGTACGGATTTTTAATTTTTATATTTGTCTTATCTGCACTTTTAATGACAATTACCATATTGATGCAGTCCTCCAAAGGAGGAGGTTTGGCCTCTTCATTTGGCAGTCTGGGAGGAGGCGGAGGTCTTTTGGGTCCGCGTGGTACCGCATCATTCCTCCAGAAGGCGACCACGGTACTGGCGGCATTATATCTGGTGATGGCACTCATCATCGGCTTTATCGGCCGTCCGACTACCGAGCGAACCAGCATTATCCAACAGCAAATGCAACAGCAACAGCAGCAAACGCAGCCCTCTGTTCCGGTAGCACCGCTGCCCGGTAATGGACAGCAGCAACAACAGCAGCAACAACAACAGCAGGGTCAGCAGCAGGGACAACAGCCTCCGGCAAATCAGCAGACACCGCCGGAAAGTAAATAGAAAAATTTCTTCGCTGGCGTGGTGGAATAGGCAGACACGCTATCTTGAGGGGGTAGTGGGCTACCGCCCGTGCGGGTTCAAGTCCCGCCGCCAGCACAGTGCCTCATCCCCTGTAATTTAAGGTTGCAGGGGATTTGCAGTTCCATTATTTTGATCCGGCAGCAAACAAATATTCCAATTAATATTCTCGCAATCTTCCATAACCTATTTCTTTCCGTACATTTATTCCCTATATTTGGCATTGTTTAAAGTGGTTTACTGTTATGGCTTCTTCACAATACAGAGATATTGCTTTTCCGGAAGCGATTCAAATCATCAAATCCCGTCTTGACAATTATCGCGCGAACCAGATAAGCATCAACGGGGCCATTCCGGCTGCGGTTATGATTCTTATAGTCAACATGAAGAATATCCCCCATGTATTATTCACCAAAAGAACCGAGCTGGTGGAAACACATAAGGGCCAGATATCTTTTCCGGGCGGGGCACAGGATCCGCCAGATAAAAATCTGCTGCAGACCGCCATTCGGGAAACCGAGGAAGAGATCGGCATCAAACCGGATAAAATTGAAGTTTTGGGACAGTTGGATGATTTTCTGACCATCACCGATTTTCTGATCAGGCCCTTTACCGGTATATTGCAGCCGCCGCTGAAATTCCGGTTGAGTGAAGATGAGGTGGATGAAGTCTTCCAGGCGCCGCTTTCGTTATTCCTGGAAGAGAGCCATTTTGAAGTGAAGAAATGGGAGCACGCCGGCCGTCATTATGACGTGTATTTTTACACCTACCAGAACCATGTCATCTGGGGGGCTACCGCTTTTATCCTGAACCATTTCATCGATGTGGTTTTCGGATATAATCCCGCGCCCAACCCGATCTACAGAGATCCCAGAAATCTGAGCTATCTCAGAGAAAACCGCCATCGCGGCGGCAAAAAATGATTTTGCCGGGAAAGACTGATTTAAAGAGCTGCGAATTCCACTCTATAATAATTTGCTATACCTTGTTCTACACGCCAACCTTCCGCCGCGCGAACCTGAGATTCAGGGCAGGCAGGGGCTGTTCACTGATCCTGATTTTCTGGACAAACGCCAGCGAGACTACACTCATTACTGTCCCTGCCAGGAAGGGAATCCGGTAATCCACCATCCAGAGAAGACCGCCCATTGCCGGGACGAAAACCGCTGCGATATGATTGATAGTGAATCCCACAGCAATGCTGGGAGCGATGTCTTTTGTTTCTCCCACTTTCTGAAAATAGGTTCGGATGGCAATTGAGAAATTGAAGAAGATATGATCGAGAACGTAGAGGCCGGCGACAACCATTTTGGAAGCGGTAAAAGCATAGGCGGTGAAAATGAATATCAGACTGAAATATTCCATTGACAAAACGCGCCGTTCTCCCAGCCGGACAATCGCTTTGCCGATCAGTGGACTCAAAAAGTAGTTAATGATATTATTGATCACAAACAGCGCCGTAATGTCCTGAATACTGAAATGGAATTTTTTAACCAGCAGAAATACGGCAAAGGCCACAAATATCTGGCGGCGCGCCCCCGCCATGAAGGTCAGAAAATAGTACAGCCAATACTTACGCCTGAAGACCATCTTTTTATGCTGGGGCGCAATGTCTTTATCCGAAGGGTCCTGCTTCAGGCCCCACAAACCCGCCAGGCAGATGAAACCGCCCAGAACCAGATACATCTGCTTAAAACTGAGTAGACTGGCCACACCCAGAATGACGATGCCAATGCCGATATTCGATGCGGCGGCCAGACTGCGCAGTTTTCCGAATACCAGCGGAGATGTATCTTTGTCAAAATATTGAAGGGTAAGGGATTGATTGGTTGTTTCGTAATAGTGGAATCCAAAGCTCATCACCAGGGTAGTCAGCAGAAGACCCGTGTAGCTGGGGAAAAATCCGGTGAGAGCGATTCCCGCGCCCAAAATCAGAACCGAAAGCGCTGACAGGCTGTGTTCCTTGATAATGAGCATGACAAAAACAGCCAGCAGTGCAAGAAAACCGGGGATTTCGCGAACCGACTGTATCATGCCCACATGATCGCCCTGCAGGTGGCCCACTTCCACCGCAAAATTATTAAAAAGCGTCCGCCATCCCTGCAGGCCCGCCGTGGAAGCAATGGTCAGCACCACCAGGAAACGGAACATCTGGTTTTTGTTCAAATTTTTCATGGCCCCAAAGATGCTGAATTTTCGGGAAATAAAAAAATATTTTTTTAAATTATCCGGGAAAACGGCAGTATAATTTTTGTCCTGAAAATGAAAATTCTTTTTGGTTCAGCCGGGCGCGGCAAGTATTTGCTTTACTGTTTGACTTTTCAGGAATTAAAAATTATTATTGAATTTGATTTCGGCGGCACAAAGGATTACGTATCTGCTATTTGCATGCTTTTCCCTGCGTTTATTGCCGGAATCAGAATTTATTGGGCAGGAATTACTTAGATCAAAACTGAATATTTCAGGAGGAATTGTGGCTATATCGGAACGCATCCGGGAAATCAAGACGGGCTTTACGTCTTCCTTCTGGGTGGCAAACTCTCTCGAATTGTTCGAACGTCTGGCCTTTTACGGCCAGCAGGCGGTTCTGGCAATTTATCTTTTTGAAAATTTAAAACTGACCGAAGTTGAAACCGGTTCACTGATCGGAATTTTCGGCGGGGTCATCTATTTTTTGCCAATCCTGGCCGGCGCGCTATCGGACCGTTTCGGATTTAAAAAATCGCTGACATTTGCATTTTCGGGGCTGGCTATCGGCTATTTCTTCCTGGGACAGACTTCATCCCAATGGTTCCAGACCACTTTCCATTCAGCTCCGCTGTATTGGATAATTTTCTTTATTCTGATGCTTACCGCGATGGGAGGTTCGTTCATTAAACCCTCCGTTGTGGGGACAGTGGCGAAAACCAGCAAAGAAAAAACCAAGTCTCTGGGCTATTCCATTTATTATACCATCGTGAATATCGGCGGCGCGCTGGGACCCATTATCGCCTTTTTTGTGCGCGAGAATATCGGTATTCAAAATGTTTTCAATGTTTCTGCAATTAGCTGTACCCTGATGGTTATCGCCACACTGTTATTTTACAAAGAACCGAAAGTCCATGAAGAAACGGAAGTCCGGACGGTGGGACGCGCGCTGGCCAACATGTTCCTGGTGCTCAAAAACCTGAAATTTGTGCTGTTCCTCTTAATCTTTTCAGGATTCTGGATGATGTTTTTTGAATTGTATATCGCGCTTCCTTTGTATCTGCGCAGCTATGTGGACCCCAATGCGCCGGTAGATTTGCTGTTGTCCATCGGGGCGCTTACTATTATTTTCTTTCAGGTAATGGTGAGTTTTATAACGCGGAAAATTGCCCCGCTGCACGCCATGGTTCTCGGTTTCATTATTTCCAGCTTCTCGATGCTGCTGATTGCATCGGTTGCCCACCTCTATATTGTGGTTGTTGCGCTGGTGGTGTGGGCAATCGGAGAGATGACCCAGGCGCCCCGATACTATGAGTATATTTCTACCCTTGCACCCAAGGGACAGGAAGGACTGTACATGGGGTATGCATTTCTTCCCATTTCCATCGGTGCCATTGTGGCCGGTCCGCTGGGTGGTTTTCTGGTTCAGTACTTCGGTAAAGAAATCCAGCAGCCCAGACTGATGTGGCTAGTCATTGCATCCATCGGCTTGATTGCGGCCCTCCTGCTCTATGTATATAATAAAATATTTGTCGGGCAGAAAAATGTTCAGCACGAATATGCCGCTTCGGAGTGAATGGTTTTAACTTTTTCTATTGTGTTGTTATTTTAGAGAAGATTTCCGGTTAAAAGGGTAATATTTCTTGGGGCGGGCATTTGATTTATTTTAAATTTTGCTTATATTTTGACTCGGATTGGTTTATATAAAGTTCAAATTCGTTTTTATCTCTTATCAAATTTAATGTTTGTTGCCGCAGAATATTCAGGATGAGATTTTCTGAGGAATTACAGTAAACTGACAAAAAAATCTCACAATTTATCGGGAAGAAAACAAACTAAAATGAACAGCACCGGTGCGTCCCAACTCGATATTCTGCTGAATTTCTCAAATCTTCACCTTTTGCATTTTAATCCGCGATGGCAACTGGTTGGCATCCATCCCGGCCACATGAACTTTTTGGGATGGAATGAAATTACTGCGGATTCTTTCAATCTACAGCGGGATTTTCTGGATCCGAATCACCTGGAGATTCCTGAATTTCTGGGACATTTTGGTCAAAAAAATTATGTCATTAAAAACTATTACTGGCGGACCAACAACGACCATGTTTCGGGTCCCCATTCCACATATTTCATTCTGAAGAAGGAACACGGCCAGATCAAATCTTTGATGGCCTTCGTCAAAGTGAATGATTCCTCGGAAAAAATAGAAATTCCCGCCCAGGATAAATATAATCTGTTTATCTCCAAACTCCTGCCCGGATTGATACATAATATCAATGGCCCGCTGGGTACAATTACCGGCCGGATTGAATTGCTGAGCTACAAATATCAGGATATCAGAGAACTGGAAGACCTGATAAAGATGGGATTCAAGCTGCAGGGAACGCTGGAGAACCTGACCTTCAAGCTGGTGAATGAACGTTATGCCCAGCCGGTGGAGATCAATCTGAACCGGCTTCTGCGAGAAGAAATCCATTTTCTGGAAAGTGATCTCTTCTTCAAACATCAGGTCCAAAAAAACGAGAAATTCGTCCCCGACATTCCCCAATTCAGAATGCACTATCTGGCGTTGAGCGGCATCATCAGCGAGAGCTATCATTTTTTCAGAAGGTTTGTCTACGAGGAACAGGAGTACGTTCTGCAGGTGGGGAGCTTATTTGATGGAAAAAATGCCGGGATCTATCTGAAGTTTATGGGTGAATTTCATACGCCGGAGAATTCAAACCTGCGATTTCCTTTCACTCTGGAGGGGAGTGCGGTGAAGATTGCCCAGCAGCAGCTCGATGGCATCGATACTTCATTTCTGACTTCATGCCTCAAACAAAATCATGGCAATCTGGAAATTTCCGGCCGAAAGGAACTCCTCAGCATGCACCTTGAATTCCCGCTGCCGGATAAAAGCATCTGACGATTCAAAGCAATAGGTTTGCCCTTCCTCAGACCTGCTCGCTTTCATCAACTCTGACAATATCCGCACCCAGCTTCTGTAATTTTTCCTCTATCCGTTCATATCCGCGGTCAATATGATATACCCGGTGAACATCGCTTCGTCCTTTTGCCGCCAGCGAGGCGAGAACCAGCGAGGCGGAAGCCCTCAAATCGGTGCTCATGACAGGCGCTCCCTGCAGATGCTCCACACCGCGCACAAATGCTGAATTGTTCTTCAGGACAATGTCGGCCCCTAATCGGACTAATTCCGGCACATGGGTGAAACGGTCCGTGAATATGCTATCGGTTATCACGCTGCTCCCTTTTGCCACCGACATCAGGGCGATCCACTGGGCCTGCATGTCGGTAGGGAATCCCGGATAGACCGCCGTGGAAATATTGACCGGCAGTATCTCCTTTCCTGCCGCGATATGAATCGTATTTTTCTCAATCTTAAGCTGCGCACCCGCCTCTTTCAGCTTATCCAAAACTTCATAAAGATGATCAGGCAGACATTTGCTTAAGCTGATTTCACCTCCCGTGATGAGCCCTGCCACCAGAAAAGTGCTGGCTTCAATGCGGTCAGGAGAAATCTCATAATCGGCAGGATGCAGCCCCGGCACCCCTTCAATGGTGATGAATTTTGATCCCAATCCTTTAATTCTTGCGCCCATCTTCGCCAGGAAATTTCCCAGATCGATGATCTCGGGCTCGCTGGCGGCGTTCTCAATGATCGTTTCGCCGTTGGCAAGCACGGCGGCCAGCATAATATTGGCGGTTGCTCCCACGCTGGATACGTCGAGATAAATGTGCGCTCCCTGCAGGCTCTCGCAGCTAGCCAGTATGTAGCCGCCCTCCAGGTTGAGAGCAGCGCCCAGCTTTTTCATCCCTTTTATGTGCAGATCTACGGGCCGGGGGCCCCAGGCGCAGCCGCCGGGCAGCGAAACCTTTGCTTTTTTAAAGCGGGGAAGAAGGGAGCCCAGAACATAGATTGAGGCGCGCATGGTTTTGACCAGTTCGTAGGGCGCTTCCGGAAAATCAGCCAGGGTGGTGTCAATAAGCATGGAATGATTTTCAAAATCGACCTTGGCGCCGATGATTCTGAGAAGGTGAGCCATGGTGCGGATGTCGCGCAATCTGGGTATGTTCTGAATATGATATTTGCCCGGTGCCAGCAGGGTGGCCGCCATAATGGGCAACGCCGCATTTTTGGAACCGCTGATTTCAACTTCGCCATTTAAGGGTTTTCCGCCGTGAATAACAAATTTGTCCAAACTGTTCTCCTGAGGATTAAAAATTAATGGTGTAATCCAACTAACTTGCTCCCGCTTCCTCCAGAAGCTGCCGGGCGCTCTGCAGCATGGCATCGCTCATCTGTTTACCGCCCATCAGGCGCGCGATTTCTTCCACCCTGCCGCTTCCTTCAAGTGCTGCCACGTTTGTGAAAGTCCTGCTGTCCTGTATATATTTTTCAACCCGGTAGTGGGCATTTCCGAAAGAGGCAATCTGCGGCAGGTGAGTGATGCAGATGATTTGATGGGATTTGGAGAGTTTTTGAATGCTCCTCCCCACGGAAAGGGCAATCAGCCCGGAGATGCCCGAGTCAATTTCATCGAATATAAGCAGGGGAATATGGTCTATTTCTGCCAGAATGTTTTTCAGCGCCAGCATGATGCGGGAGATTTCGCCGCCGGAGGCGATTTTGGCAAGGGGCTTGAAATCCTCCCCCGGGTTGGGGGAAATATAAAATTCAATTTGATCGATTCCCTGTTCATCCCCAGCGCAGCGTCTATCCTGATCCTGAAAGACGCCGCTGGCATCCTCTATCCATTCAAATTTTACCTGAAAGCGGGTTTTGGGCATGCCGATTTCCCGTAGCTGGTCGATGACCTCTTTTTCCAGTTTTCTCGAAACCGCCTGCCGGGATTCGGATAACTTCCTGGCGCTTTGCGTATATTGTTCGATGGCATGGCGGAAATTCTTCTCCAGTTTGGCCAGTTCAAATTCAAAATTATCCTTCAACTGCAGCTCAGCATTTATTTTTTCCCGGTACTGGTAAATTTCCTCAATGGTAGCGCCGTATTTTTTCTTGAGTGAAGAAATACCAGCCAGACGCTGTTCGATTTCCTCCAGCCGCACCGGATTGTATTCCAGCCTGTTCTGGAACTCCTCCACACTGCGGGAGGCTTCATCTATTATTATTTTGGCGGAAGCGAATTCCTGATGGATTGCGTTCAGCTCATCAGAGAATTGGGACAATTCCCGCAGCAGGTGAAGTGCCTGGTTCATCAGTTCCTGCAGATTAAACTCGCTGCCGTTGCTCATTACCTGGGTGAATTCACTGGAAAGTGAGAAAATTTTTTCGGTATTGGCGAGAATCTTTTGCTCGGCCTGCAGTTGTTCATCTTCACCGGTCTCCAGCCGGAATTTGTCGATCTCATTGAGCTGGAACTGGTAGAGCTCGTATTTTTCTTCCAATGATTCCTGCCGTTTCTGAAGCTCTTTCAAACTCGCTTCGGCCTCCCGAACCTGCACGTAGTCTGCTGACACCCGTTCCAGCAAATCATCCAATTGGCCGTAAGCATCAAGAAAATAACGGTGTGTTTCTTTCCGCAACAGGGTTTGATGTTCATTCTGCCCGTGGATATCCACTAATTCATCCCCGATTTCGGACAGGGTAGTGACGGTTACCGGAATATCGTTCACGAAGGCGCGAGTACTGCCCTTCACAGAAATTTCACGGCGCAGAAACAACTCAGTATTCGGTTCAAGGCCCCTTTCTTCCAGCAGCCGCCTGATGTTGGGCAAAGATGAAATATCGAAAATGGCTTCCACCAGCGCTTTTTCCGCACCGGTGCGCACCACTTCCGTAAATACTCGTCCGCCCAGTACCGCGGAGATGGCCCCCACCAGAATGGATTTGCCGGCCCCCGTTTCGCCGGTGAGAATATTCAGACCGCTACGAAACTCCACATTCAGGCTGTGCGCCAGCGCGAAATTGCGTATATGGATATTTTTTAACATAGGCACTGCATAATTTTTTATTCCGGGAAATTTAACGAAAGATGGATGATCTTTTCAAGGATTGTTTTTCTGAATATATCCGGCATTCCGAAAGGCACTGTGACAAAATAAATTGACCTTATGAAAAACAGTGCCGCAAATTGCAAAAGAAGAGATCAAGGCGAGCCGCAATTATTCCCGGATTACTACCAATTTCCCGGAGGTTGAATGTCCGGCTTCATCGGTCACCAGGTACAGGTATACACCGCTGGCGACCAGCCGCCCTTCTTGGTTTCTGCCATCCCATTTTGCCAGACTTCCAAAAACCTCGCTAGAATTGGACTTGTCCAAAGTACGGACCAAACGACCGGTAGCTGTCAGAATTTTTACCTGGCTGTTTGCAGTCAGATTATGGATGAAGAAGTAATTGTTAAGACCGCTGCCGGTATGAAAAGGTACCGGACCTGCCTTTACTTTATCCAGATCGGGCAGGGGAGTGGTAAACGGATTGCTGCGAAGCACTGCCAGACCTGCGGTGGTTCCCGCATAGACATCGCCGGTTTTTTCATCCACAAAGACACTGCGAATCTCGGGGCTGGGCAAATTGGTATGATAGATATTGTCTCCAAAGAATTCACTATTCATGGGCACAAAATGAATCCAGCTGCTTTTGCTCCACGGCGATCCACTGGCCTTAAGCAGGCTGAGTCCCTTATCGGTGGCAAACCATTTATTATTTTCGTTGTCAACATAGATGGCATTGATCTTCAAACCAATGGGCTGATAATCTTCGCGGAAATCATAGATAAAATCGTTGAAATAGGCATTCAAACCGCTCGGCGTTCCCATCCAGACATAGCCGTCCTGGTCTCCGGCGATGGAAAGGCATTCCTTGTCCTTCAGATTATCCGATTCAGTAAACTTTCGATATGTAATGTTATTGGGCCCGGCGTATTTCATCTGCACCACGCCATCCCGCTCGGTCCCTATCCAGATATCATCAAAAATGTCGTGGGTAATGCTCGTTACCAGCGCGTCGGTGATGTCGAGGTTCTCTCCATACTGATGCCAGGCGGCAGTGTCAAAATCAGCAGTATTAAAAGTGGTATTATCATATTGTATAATCGGTTGGCCGCTTTGCACTGCCAGTGCGGTCAGCCAAATATCCTGCCGTGCAGGATCTGCCATAATGTCCGTGATAACCAGCAGGTCAGGGGCATTTATGGTGTAGGACAAAAAGTGGCGCAGGGAATCGGGCGGATCGTAGGTAGTCGTATCGTCCTCTGTGGGGGAAGATATCCAGATGGGTCCGGGCGATGTAAAATTATTTATGAAATGCAGATTAAAGTCAGGATCGATGATGGTTAATCCGCCGTTCCAGGACCCGATCCAGATGTTCCCTCCGGCATCCTGCATAACCGTCTGGGCGGAGGCAGCAGTATTCCATGGCGGCAACGGACGATAGTTTTTCCAACTCCCATCGTTTAATCGAACTGAAAATCCCCGCTGGCGCTCATCCCGGTAACCGCCGGAAACCACCCACAAATTTCCCTGATCATCCAGCAGGCTTTCGCCCAGGCTGTTATCAATGGGACCATTAAACCACATCCGCTGATCTGTGGAAAAATTCCGCAGTCCTTTTTCTTTTATCGCCCCCCAAATATTACCGTTATCCGCGAATGCAAAATCATTCAGAGTTGAATTGCGGACCCCGAAAAGCCTGCTGAATTGCGAGCCGTTGAGCTGATAGATTGAACGGGAGTTGTCCGCATAAATCCGATTATCCTTTATGTGAACATTTACGATTTTGGCGGGATTGAGCCCGGCAGAGAAATTTTGAAAGGTCTGATTTGCGAATTTTGACAAACCGCTCGCTGTACCTACCAGAAGCGTATCGTTTAATTGGGCAAGTGAATAAATGTCATTTGAAGACAGACCGTCACCGGTTGTAGTGATCGTCCAGTTGTCGGCTGATTTTAAATTGTTTGCAATAAAATTGCCCGGCGCGGAGAACAACCCGTTATCGCTTGCCACCCATATTTTGTCATCAAAGTAAAAGATTCTGCGGAAGGCGCCAAAAGTCCGATTAAAATTGGTGAAAAAATCCCTGAATTGAAATTGACCGGTTTTGGGCTCAAATAAATAGACAGCCACCAGATTTTTGCCGGCAATCCAGAGGGTGTCTTCCGCGCAGGTCATTGAGATAATTTCATTGCCCTGCAATTTGTAATCTTCCCGATATGATTCTTCCTTTTTATTATAAAAACCCACAACTCCGTTCTGGGTGCCCAGAATGATAAGGTTACTGCCGGAATTGGTTATGGCGGTAAAATTTTGATCGGTCAGCCCCTGCTGGGCATTCCAGATGTTGTAGCTGTCATCTTTGATATTATAGATTAATAAACCGCCGCTCGTTGCAGCATAAATGCTGTCCGACGAAATTAAAATATTCCGGGCATCATTTACGGTAGTGGTTACCTCCCAATGAAAATCATCTGCAAAAAGTGCTGAGGTGAATATCAGCAAAAAAAGTGGTGCAAATTTACAGCGCTTGAATATCGTCATATGAAAATCCGTTAATTTGATTCCAAAAAAATACCAGTAATTACGAATAGCCTCTTTATCCGATCTTTTTCATCAGATCGGCCATCTCAATAGCGGACAAAGCCGCATCCCAGCCTTTATTGCCGGCTTTTGTTCCGGCCCGCTCAATGGCCTGCTCGATGGTATCGGATGTAACGATGCCGAATATAACCGGCACGCCGCTTTTCAGGGATGTCTGGGCGATCCCTTTGGAAACCTCGGCTGCCACATAATCGAAATGGGGTGTGGCACCGCGGATTACAGCCCCCACGCAGATAACCGCATCATAATTATGGCTGTTGGCTAATTTGCTGGCCACCAATGGGATTTCGAAAGAACCCGGCACCCAAAAGATCCGAATGTTGGACTCAGCGGTTTTATGTCTGTAAAGGCAATCCAGCGAGCCCTCTAAAAGCTTGTTTGAAATAAATTCATTGAAGCGGCTGACAACGATGGCAAATTTCTGACCTTCCGCCGATAAAATCCCCTGCACATGTTCTGGCATATCTCACTCCTTTGTCATTTTAAATTAACTTTTGAATTCCGCCCGGACAAGTACGTTTTCAGGTACTGCACTTTGGGATCTTGTGATTCTATTCCTCTGAAGCGGAGCAGTTTCAAAAGATCCGTCTGCTTGATGTTCCCATTGAAGATTTCAGTCCAAATTAGGTACCTGTTTCCGTGTTTTATCAGGGATTATGATGATCGAAAATTAATAAATGTCCCAGTTTTTCTTTCTTTGTTTTCAGATACTTCTCATTGATGGAATTGGGGTCAATTTGTATGGGAACCCGCTCCACAATCTCCAGGCCGTAACCCTGCAGGCCGACAACTTTTCGCGGATTATTGGTCATGAGGCGGATTTTCTTTATTCCCAGATCCAGAAGCATCTGCGCGCCCAGACCGTAATCCCGCAAATCCGGCTTGAATCCCAGCTCTTCATTGGCTTCTACCGTGTCTTTGCCCTCCTCCTGCAATTTATAGGCAAGAATCTTGTTCGCCAGGCCGATGCCGCGGCCTTCCTGACGCATGTAGAGCAGGGCGCCGCGTCCCTCTTCTTCTATTTTCTGCATGGCAAAATGCAATTGATCGCCGCAATCGCAGCGCATTGATCCCAGCGTGTCGCCGGTCAGGCACTCGGAATGCACGCGCACCAGCACCGGCTCACCGTTCGCGATATCCCCTTTGATCAATGCCAAATGATTTTCCTTCGGCTCCATCACGTTTTCATACAAAACCAGTTTAAAATCGCCGTAGGCAGTGGGAAGATGCACCTCGGTTACGCGGCGCACCAGCTTTTCCTTCTGCCGCCGGTATTCAATAAGGTCGGCAATGCTGACAATTTTAAGATCATATTTTTCAGCAATCTCTTCCAGCCTGGGCATCTGCGCCATGCTGCCGTCTTCATCCATGATCTCGCAGAGAACGCCTGCCGGCTTCAGTCCCGCGCTGCGGGCGAGATCAATGACCGCTTCGGTGTGGCCGGCACGGCGCAAAACCCCGCCCGGTTTGGCGATCAATGGAAATATATGCCCCGGCCGCCCAAGGTCCTCGGGACGAGTGTGAGGATCGATGGCGGTCTTTATGGTCAAAGCGCGGTCGTGGGCGGACACGCCGGTCGTTGTCCCGTGCACGGCGTCGATGGTGACCGTAAAGGCGGTGCCGTGGAGGGCGGTATTCTGATTGACCATGTATTCCAGTTCCAGTTCTTTGGCCCGCTCTTCCGTAATGGAGAGGCAGATGATGCCCCGACCGTATTTGGCCATGAAATTGATGGCTTCCGGCGTGACTTTTTCCGCCGCCATAATAAAATCGCCTTCGTTTTCGCGATCTTCATCATCCACCACAATCAGAATTTTTCCTTCGCGGAGGTCCTGCAAAGCCGCTTCAATATTTGAAATGATTTTTTCTACCATCTATTTACTCCTGAATTCAATAGCCCCATTGTTTTAATTTATCGATGGTGATAGCGCCAGCCTGCGGATTTTGCATCAAGCGCTCCACATAACGGGAGATGATGTCGGTTTCGATATTCACCCGGTCCCCGGTTTTTCTATCGTGCAAGGTTGTATGTTTAACGGTATGGGGAATAATGCTGATTCCCGCCCCGTTGGGTAACAGTTTGGCGATGGTGAGACTGATCCCGTCAATGGCGATGGAACCTTCCCTTACGCAGTATTTGAGCAGATCTGACGATAATTCGATTTCCAGATAGTAATTCTCGCCCCTGGGGTGCCATTGCGTGATCCGTCCGGTGCCGTTCACATGCCCCTGGACAAGGTGTCCTCCCAGGCGGGTCTGCAGCGTAACGGACCGTTCCAGATTTACTTTCCTGCCGCTGCGGAAATTTCCCAGGGTGGTTTTTTCAATTGTTTCGCCCACTGCTTCAACTGTAAAATTGCTGTCGCCCAGCGTTACGATGGTCTGGCAGGCACCGTCGATGCAGATTGAGTCGTCAATCTTCAGATCGTCCATGACTGTATTGCCGGAAATCGTCATTCTGAAACCATCGGCCAATTTTTGGATTGAGATGACTTCACCGATTTCTTCTATGATGCCGGTAAACATCAGGGCGTCTCCGCTTTTTCATTCAAGACCTGCGATTTCTCCCGGTAACCTTCCACCAGTATCTGATGGTCAATCAGCTCGGTTTTCACATCTACCAGCCGGAGGGCATCGGAAAGGGAGCGTATTCCCAAGTCGCCAACGCTCTGGATTCCGTTTCCGATAAGGATGGGAGCAATAAAGATGGATACCTTGTCAAATAATCTTTCACGGATGAAACTGGTAAAGATTTCACCGCCGCCTTCCACCAATACCGAAGCGATTTTTAGTTCGGCCAACCGTTCCAGAACAGATGCAATATTGACTCTCCCGTGGCTGTCAGGATCAATGGTTATCACCTGAATTTCGCGCTGCAGTAATTCTCTGACCCTGGGATGTTCCGCGGACTGCACGGTGAAGATGATAGTTTTGTGCTGAAATTCATCGTTGATCAATTTTGAGTTTTCCGGGATAACCAGTTTGTCATCCAGCACAACCCGGTAGGGATTGCGGCCCGGAACCAGGCGCACCGTGAGCGAAGGATCATCCTTCACGACGGTGTTCACTCCCACCAGGACGACGTCATATTCCGAGCGCATCCAATGAACGCGCTGCAAAGCGTTGCCATTGGTGATCCAGCGAGAATTGCCATTGGATGTGGCGATCCGCCCGTCCATTGACTGAGCAATTTTCAGATGCACGAAAGGCAAACCGGTGCGGATAAATTTGAAATATTTTTCATTGAGCAGCGCCGCTTCCTTTTCCAGTACGCCGGTTGTGATCTTTACGCCTTTCTGTTCCAGCATGTGAATCCCGCTGCCGTTAACATACGGATTGGGATCGCGGTTGGCGATCACCACCCGACCGATCTTTTCCTGCATAATGCGCAGGGTGCAGGGAGGGGTTTTCTTTTCGGGAATATTGTGGGAGCAGGGCTCCAGGTTGCAGTAAAGGGTGGCGCCTTCCACGGATTCGACTGCGCTCTCAATCGCCACCACTTCGGCGTGCTTGTCGCCATAACGGTGATGATAGCCTTCGCCAATAATTTTTCCGTTCTTCACGATAACTGAACCGACCATCGGGTTGGGGGAGGTGTAGCCGCTTCCTTTTGCTGCAAGTTCCAGTGCCCGCTTCATGTAATAGCTGTCGTCCAAAAAAATCTCCGCTTCAATTTTCCGTTCCGGGGCATAATAAAAAAGCCCTGAAATTGTGTCTTCAGGGCATAATAAAATAAATGATCAATATGGTTTCATCCGCTTCGATCTTCTCTCATCCGGACTTTACCGTCGGCACCGGAATTACACCGGTTCTGTCTTCCCTGCCGGAAGACTCGCGGGCTTTCACCGCCGGTCAGGAATTCCCCGGTTCAACCGGAGTCACCTTGCCCCGAAGATCTGAATAAATTTAATTTTATATGCCTGCGAATTCAACCCAAATTGTAAAAAGAATTGTCAGCCTGCTGTACTGCTTTTTGCCTGAGAGAACAGGGTGGTTTCTTACGCACCAGTCGCCCATGATTTTTATATTACAAGCGAAGTTAAAATGCCATATTCACTCTTTGGAGGTTGATTCACTGGTGAATTCAATCTTCCTGAGATTACCTTTCTTTTAAAAGTTCAATATCCCTGATGGAGCGATGGATGATGCCCTTTTTATCTTCCGGTTTTAACACATCCAGGGTAAGCGTTTCATCATCTTCCGATGAAAGGCTTGACCTCAGCATGGGAATACCTTCGTACACAATATTATCATCCCTGAATTTGATTAAATACGTATCGCCCCGTAAAGCATTCTGCGACAACGTCTCGTAGTATTCCTTAATTTTAGAATCCTGTTCGGCCATCGTTATCCTCTGAGATTTTAGTAATTGAAATTCCCGTTATTTGCCAAGATTTCCCCTTCTGACAAATCCATTTATTGTATTATCTTTCCCTGAAATAGTTCAAAATGGACCAGATTTGTAGTAAAGAGACTTCCTCCGCATTCGGATAAAAATCTATGTTTTAAAAAGTTGTGCTCAGAATGGGCCTGCAAATTGTAAGTTCAGTCGATGATTTTTTCATCTCAGGTTAATAAATCAGGAACGAAAAGGATCATTCAAGTCAAATTCACCTGTGGAATATTCCCTTGCTAAACAGTGGCGTTTATTTTTATCTTTACCATCTGAAAATCAGCGGAGGAAATTGAATGTCTTTAACAATTTATAATACCTTGTCACGGAAAAAAGAAGAGTTTATTCCGTTGGTTCCCAACCGGGTGCATATCTATGTGTGCGGTCCCACCGTTTACGGTCATCCTCATATCGGCCATGCCAAAAGCTATATCAGTTTTGATGCGGTTGTTCGATATTTCAGGTATCTGGGATACCTGGTGAAGTATGTGCAGAATATCACCGATGTGGGGCATCTTACCGATGACGCCGATGAGGGGGAAGATAAAATTCAGAAGCAGGCCAGAGCCGAAAAACTGGATCCCATGGAAATCGCCGAACACTACACCTGGAGTTATTTTGATGACATGCAGAAACTGGGCGTGATCCGTGCCAATATCTTTCCCAGGGCCACCGGACACATACCCGAGCAAATTGATGTCGTGCAGACGCTTGTTGAGAAAGGGTACGCTTACGAGGTCAACGGGAATGTCTATTTCGATGTCTCCAAATTCAAAGAATACGGAAGACTGAGCGGCCGGAATGTGGAAGAAATGGAAGCCGGAGCGAGAGTTGAAGTCAATCCGGAGAAGAAGCATCCCGCCGATTTTGCCCTGTGGAAGAAAGCTGAATCCGGCCATCTTATGAACTGGAAAAGCCCCTGGAGCGAAGGTTATCCGGGATGGCATATTGAATGCTCAACAATGTCAATGAAATATCTCGGTGAAACATTCGATATACACGGCGGCGGGATAGAAAATATTTTCCCGCATCACGAGTGCGAGATTGCCCAGTCCGAAGCGGCCACCGGCAAACCTTTTGTACGCTACTGGATGCATAATAATATGGTGACTGTCGACGGCACCAAAATGGGAAAATCGCTGGGGAATTTCATCACCATAAAAGATGCGCTCAAAAAATACACGCCGGTAACACTGCGATATTTTGTGCTGAGCAGTCATTACCGCAGCGCCCTGGATTTCAGCGATGAGGCACTGGAGGCGGCCCAGAAAGGTATTGAACGGCTGCTGGGCACAATTCGAAACCTCAGGAACAGCTTGCCAAAGGCAGGAGCGCTTTCCGATTTTCAGCCGCCCTTCAATTTGGATCAATTCCGAATCCGGTTTGAGGAAATGATGAATGACGATTTTAATACGCCCCGTGCCATTGCCGTGCTGTTCGATCTGTCGCGGGAAGTCAATACCTACATTAATTCCGAGCAGCCGCTGCAGCGGGAATTTTTGGAGAAAATCGACGAACAATATCAGAGACTGGGCGGAGAGGTACTAGGCCTGATACCCGAAGACCTGATGGCGGAGGTAAAGGGTGAGATGTCGGGCTCCGTAGAAAAAATTATTCAGGTTGCTATCGACATTCGGAACCGGATGCGCCAGGAAAAGCGTTTTGATCTTGCGGATGAAGTTCGGGACGGTTTGGGAAAAGTTGGCGTCACTCT
>JARRQT010000031.1:0-40547 GCA_037381445.1 Calditrichia bacterium | reverse complement strand
GCGCGGTCCGCACCCAGTTTCCTGACCAGGTCTTTGCTATAATCTCCGCAGGTGGTATAGACATAGGCCCCGGCCGCCTTTGCAATCTGGACCGCCAGCGAACCGACTCCGCCGCTTCCACCGTGAATCAGCACGGTCTCTCCGGCCATCAAAAGACCGCGGGTCATTAGGGCGTCCCAGGCGGTGCCGCCCGCCAACGGAATGCCTGCGGCTTCCTCGTGGGTCAGATTGGACGGTTTTCTGGCGACTATCGCTTCATCCACAACATGATATTCGGCATAGGTCCCCGGTTTTCCGAATATCTCCGGCGTATAGAATACTTCATCGCCGGGCCTGAAATCCTGCACCCCGGGCCCAATTTCTTCCACCACCCCGGAAGCATCATATCCGATAACCGCGGGCAATTCAAGTCCTGCCCATGAACCTGCCTTGCGGATTTTATAATCAACCGGATTGACAGACGTCGCATACACCTTTACCAGCAGTTCATTGGGGCCCGGAACCGGTTTCTCAAGATCGGTCTTTTTAAATACCTCCGGCCCCCCGAAACCTGTGATGACCATTGCTTTCATGAAAACCTCCTCTGCAATTGTATTATGATTTGATTTTTGATTTGATTACTATCACATCTCCTTCAATTGACAGTCCGATCAATGAAGCCCCGCCGCAGGGAATGCAGCCGCCTGATGCTGCTTCTCAAATGACAAGCTTATTCCGCTGAAACAGAACGGTTCTTATTTTGAGGGAAGTATAAAATATGAAATTTTTATCTATGGTTCCGCAAGATTTGCATCCCTCCTGTACCCTCAAAATGTAAAATTGTTATCGGTAATCTATTCCCAAAAACCAGGAAGACACTCAAAAATTAAAGCAAAATAAAATCGTATATATGAACGGAACAGGAGAGGCTTGAGTTCCCGGCGGGCCGCGGGTGCATCCGCCCTGGGCAGGCTTCCATCAATCTATAATTTCGGCTGTCGCGATGAAAGAAAATGAAGCAGAGGCGTTGCATCAAAAGGAATAGCAGGATCCGTGCCCAAAACGGATTCCCGTTGGATCGGATCACAGGAATGATTTGGCCTTTTACGTAGGCCATAACCGAATTCAGGATTACAGATAAAAAGCCGGCACGGCGATATAGATTCTGCCATATCGCCGCCGGCAATTTTTCTGTCTATTTGAAATGCGCATTAAAAAGCGGAAGGACCTTCAGATATTTGGGATTGTCCCGTACGTAATTGATCAGGCCGATCTGGATTCCGTTCAACTGCCAGGCGTAATTGAAAACCCCCAGGGCCACCCCGGTTTGCCGGCCTTTAATCTGATTATAGGCGCTGGCGGCAAATCCTTTCAGGGCGCCATCATGTTGAATTTTGATCATACCCAGCGCCAAACTGGCCCCCGAAATTCTATCTCCGCCAACCGCGATTCCGGCAAGTGTCACGCCTTTGATAGTGGGGGCACCGGCGCCAATCCCACAGATCGTGACGCCCTTGAGCTCATTCCCGCATCCGGCGCCCACACCGCCGAAGGTAATTCCGGAAAGGTCCTTTCCGGCACCGATTCCGATCCCCCCGATATTCAGCCCCGTCATATTTCCGCTGGCTCCCGCGCCCAGACCGCCAAAGGTTATACCGGTGATATCCTGTCCCCCGCCAACGCCCAGCAAGCCAACCGCCAGTCCCCGGATATTTCCCTGGGCACCAAATCCCAGACCGCCAAAAGCAATACCGGTAAGGTCGCCGTTGCAGCCGCCACCCAGACCGGCCAGAATCGCTCCCTTAAGGGAACCGCCGCTGCCGGCGCCCAATCCGCCAATGACCAGCCCGGAGATGTCACCGCCCGAACCAGCCCCTAATCCACCGATAGTGATGCCCGAGACATTTCCTCCCGCGCCGGCACCCAGCAATCCAACCTGAATTCCGGAAAGGTCTTTTTCAGCAGCGACACCCAATACACCGATTGAGAGACCTTTGAGATAGGCAGCTTCCGGCGCGACCAGCCCAAGAGACAATCCGTTCACAACCGCATTTTTGTTTTCTTTGGCGCTCCACAGGGTGACATTTATTCCATTAATTCTTTCAACCTGGTTGTCCCGGAAATTTATTCTCAGCCCATTGAAGACCTTTGAATTTCCAAAACTGATGCCAGAATGGCGGGTCGGGATGTCAAGACTTTGCGCAGCCAAATTCCCGGAAAACGAGAAAAAACAAAAAATCAGAAATAAAAACGGGAAAAGATTTTTGAAAGGTGTAAAATTTTTGATGTGTCCAAAAAGGCAACTTTTCAGGTTCATTTTCAACAAGCCTCCATTTTGCATTTTGTATTTTCCGGCAAAATCAGCCTCACCAAAATACGGAAAATATTGAGAAATGTTTTGCAAATCGCCGAAAAATCACAAAAAAGTGACAGGACATTTCAGATTGGGTGCTGAACCCAGCTTATCCGCAAAAGATCCGGCTGATGTGCAGGACAAATCTACTCTTTTTTACTCAGGACTTCATGAATGGTTTTTACCAGCTCAGTGAGCGAGTATGGCTTTTTGAGGAAGGCGTATCCCTTTTCCTGAATGACAGGCCACTGGGAGCGATTATCCATATAGCCGCTGGTGAACAGTACCGGCAGTTCCGGCGCAGATTCCAGCAGCTTTTCCACGAGTTGAATGCCGTTTCCGTCGGGCAGCACGACATCGCTGAAAATGAGGTCAAAATTCCCTTTCTCTTTTTTGAACACTTCGAGCGCTTCCTTTGCACTGGCGGCGGGAATAACCGTATACTCATATTCCTTTAAAATAATTGTGGAAAAATCCCGGATTTCTTTTTCATCTTCAATATAAAGGATCCGCTCCCGACGGGTAGGAAGGTCTCTTAATTCTATCTTCCTGACCTCACTTTTTCGTCTTTTTGCCAGAGTTGCCGGAAAATAAATCTGAAAATTGGTTCCTTCTCCTTTTTTGCTTGAAACATTGATCCATCCCTGATGCTGCTTGACAATGCCGTAAACAACCGACAGGCCAAGTCCGGTGCCTTTTCCCGTTTCTTTGGTGGTAAAGAACGGCTCGAAGATATGCTCAAGCACTTCCGGTTCCATCCCTGTTCCGTTGTCAGTGACCGATAACAGGACAAACCGGCCTGGGCGGGCATCACTGACCGCCAATGCCTTTTTGGTATCGAAAACCGTATTCTCCGTTTTAACTTTGACATTCCCGCCGCCAGGCATGGCGTCCCGGGCGTTCAGCAGCAGATTCATCACAATTTGTTCAATATTGCCGGAATCTCCCATGATCCCCCATAAATCCGGATCCAAATCGTTGATGATCTCAATTTCCCTGCCAATAATCCGCTTCACCATCAGCAGCAGATGCTCCACCGATTCGTTTAAATCCACCAACTTGACCTCGGCCGGCTGCTTCCGGCTGAAGAGTAAGAGCTGGCTGGTAAGGCCTGCGGCGCGGACCACAGCGCGGTTGATCTGTTTGAAATTCCAGTAGAAGCGGTGTGATTCATCGATGGTCATCAGTGCCAGATCGGCGTAGCCCTGGATGGTGGTCAATAAATTATTGAAATCGTGGGCCAGTCCGCCGGCCAAGGTGCCGATGGCCTCCATTTTCTGGGCATGAAGCAGTTGTGCCTGGATATGCTCCTTTTCCTTCTCAATGGCTTTCCGTTCAGTAACGTCCAGCAAAAAGTTGAGCGTGGCCGGCTTATTTTCCCATGTGATAAATACCGAAGTACATTCGATCCATTTCACATCATTCTGTTTGCTTAATATCCGGAAAGAGAAAGGCTGAGAGTCTTTCTCCCCTTTTAATCGACTGTCCATCTGCTTCAAAACCATATTTCGACCTTCGGGATGGAGCAAATCTGCCAGAGGCTTGCCCGACAGCTCTTCTCCGGAGAAACCCGTCAATTCACTCAATTTGGGATTAACAAAAACAATCAGGTCGTTCTGCACAACATAAATCGCTTCATTGGCATTTTCCACCACCAGCCGGTATTTTTCCTCCGATTCGCGAAGCGCAATCTGAGTCTGCTGCCGAACGGTATCATCCCTAAAAATGCCGAACGCCCCCTGATATTGCCCGCTGTCGTCGAATTGCGGGGTGGCAGTAACCAGCAGCAAACGCTTTTCGCCATCCGGCCGGATTATCTCAATGGTATAGGTGCTCTTCTCACCGTGGCGTCTTTTACCCGTTTGTTTCTGAATAAATTTAAAACTCTCCGGACTCATAAATTCCCGGAGGTTCCTCCCGTCCAATTTTCCGGGGGGCAGCCCAAAAACTGATTCTGCCACAGAATTGCTGAAAGCAAAATTTTCCTCCGGGTCAATGAATGCCATTCCCTCGCCCTGTTTTTCGAAGAGAAAGCGATAGTGTTCTTCACTTTTGCGCAAATCCTCTTCTGCTTTTACCCGCTCCGAGATGTCCCGAATTGAACCCCTGACGCCGAAAAAATTCCCGTTATTGTCTCTAATTGGATTGGATACCATGGACACCCAGATTTCCAGTCTCTTCTGAATTTTTACGCGGTCGTCAGGGTGAATAATATTCATGAACAGCCTGTCGGAATCCAGGAAATCTTTCGGCTGGTAGCCGGATATTCTCTCACAGGAGGGGCTCACGTAAATAAATTTGCCGGACGGATCCATCCAGAATTCCCAGTCATAGGTAAAATCGGCGAGGGTCCGGAATTTAAATTCGGAATCCTGCAGGGCTTTCTCCGATTCTTTGAGCCCGGTAATATCAAAGGCGGTGCCGAGCATGGCAGGTTTGCCCTCGTATTCAATATAAGTAGCAGTAAAATCGAGCCATCGCTCAGTTCCATCTCTCCGGACGATTCTAAAAGTATAGTGAGGCTCAACCGCCTCTCCTTTCTGCCTCGCCAGTCCCCTGCTTTTTATTACCTCCCGCTGATCCGGGTGCACGACATCCCAGAATTTCATCTGGTATAGTTCCTCCAGGCTATAGCCGGTAATATTTATTCCCGCCTGGTTCATGTATTTGAAATGATCTCCCTGAACAATAAAGATGGCCGAGGTGGTTGTCTCGGTAAGGGAGCGAAAGAGATTTTCTCTTTCCCGCAGTTTCGATTCCGCTTTCTCCTGCTCTTTTCGGTGGCGAAGAGCCATGATTCCATAGGCAATATCGCGGGCCAGCTCGAGCAATAGCTGTTCTTCCTGCGCATCAAATGCATCCGGTTCCGTTGCGTAAATATTGAGGGCTCCCAGTGTTTGATTTTCCGTTATCAACGGCAGGGCAATCGATGATTCAAATCCGCGCTTCGCGGCTTCCTTGCGCCACGGCGTATAATCGGGATCGCTTATGATGCTCCGCACCTTCGACGGCCGTCCGGTTCGGATAGCAGTTCCGGTGGGTCCGCGACCCAGTTTATTGTCCGCCCAACTGATATTGATACTCTTGAGATAACCATCCTCAAATCCGCTCTGGGCTACCGCGCGCACAGATTTGCGTTTATCATTGAGGGCCATTCCTACCCATGCCAGACGGTAGCCGCCCACATCCACAATGAGATGGCAAATGTCCTGCAGCAATTGGCTTTCTTCTTTGACGCGCACCAGAACCTGATTGCATTCGCTCAGGGTCTTATATGCCCTGTTGATCCGCTCCAGCTCCTTCCGGGTTTCTTCGTATTCGCGTTCCATCGCCTCCAGTATTTTGGCGCGGTCTGTCGATTCTTCCATATGCCGCGTAAGTTTCGATTTTGTTTTGCGCATTTCGTCCATTTCAGCACCTCCTGGATTAAACCCAAAAGTCGCCTTCCATACAATAAAATAAATCCTACACGTAGATCATTTTTCCCGTCATCCCGCCGTCAATGATAAAATTTGCGCCTGTAATAAATGAATTCTCTTCAGAAATCAGGAAAGCCACCGCAGAAGCAATGTCCTCCGGCCGTCCTACCCTGCCCGCGGGATGCTGCCCGTGATCTTCCGGTCTTAATTGCGCCTTCTCCCGCCGCGAGGTTTTTTGCCATTCCCCGGTTTCAATCCAGCCGGGACTTATGCAATTGACCCTGACTTCGGATCCCAAACTTACGGCAAGCGCATGGGTCAGCGCGAAAATCCCGCCTTTGCTTGCCGAATAGGCTTCGGTATTGGCCTCTGACATGAAAGCCCGGGTGGAAGCAAGGTTAATGACAGCGCCCCCGCTTTCCCTCAAATGGGGCGCAGCATATTTCGCACATAAAAACGCACCGGACAGATTCACTCCGATAACCCTGCTCCACTCTTCAAAACTGAGCTCTCCCAACGGTTTGTTTGCGGCGACGGCGGCATTGTTAACCAAAACACGGATGCCGCTAAAATATTCCACTGATTTTTGAATCATATTCTTCACTGAAGTCTCGCTTGCGACATCACACTGAATAAAGCGCACGTCGCCCAGTTCTTTCAGCTCATGCGTAGTCTCTTCCCCTGCTTCCACATCGATTTCCGCGATAACGACTTTCATTCCGTCCTTCAGCAGCCGCAGGGCAACCGCCTTTCCGATTCCCTGTCCGCCTCCGGTGACAATCGCAACACTGTTTTCCGGATTCATTCAGCTTCTCCTGTCTTAGATATGCCATATTTTGTTTGCATTAGCCGCACTATTCCCCGAAAATCGGAGGCAAATCACTCAAATCTCATCTGTTTCGTTCCACACTGCCCTTACCCGGCCCCGAAAAAGCTGTCAATAGCTCGCAAATGAACATCAGCCTGAAACCAATTTTACGGTCCTAATAAATAAAAATAGAGAAGCCGGCAACGATATTGAACTTATTCCCATTCACAGAATTACCATTTTTTGGCTTCATGCTGTCCAGCTCAAAATTGCCTTCACCAAAAAGTCCTACCGTATTGGTTACAATATACATCATGCCCGCCCCAAAATTGAAAACGGTTTGTGAGGTGGTTGAACTGCCTTTACTACCCAGAATGGAGTAGGAATTTTTTATCTTGCCGTAAAGGAAGCCTGCGGAAATGTAGGGATATGTGACTCCTTTGGATTGTGGTATACCTTGCGTTCCGCCGACAAAATACATGAGATTGGGTCCTACCGACCAGAGTGTGCTGCTGATATCGCCCTGGGAATTTCGATTATAGATTAATTTACCGCCCAGCGCCAGACCGGGAATAGCAAAATAGTTTACGGAAGGATTGAGCTGCAGGGTGTTGAACCGATCATTCTCGGAATTCTTGTAAAGATCGCCCCCCGCACTGGAAAAGGAGAATCCTCCCATCACCAGAAAGCTGCCCTGATCCGTGGGGAAATCTTGCGCATCGGCGGGACTTATCCCCGCCAGCACCAGAATATACCCGATGACTATTGACATCACAACCGCTCTCATGACCCCTCCTTACTTTTTAAGCTGCCGATCTCGGAATATTTTCGATAATAAAAATTGCTGATTGACTATTCGTGCCGGAAAACGGGCACAATTGACGGCCACAGAATGGGCCGGAAGATATGCCATAAAAATGAGGCTGAAGATGAGTGTTTATCCAAGTCTTAATCAAAACACACTTTATCGCAATTCAACTCCTGCTCTCCGCAGAAAGTTACGAAAATTATCTTCAATTTCCATGTTCAAACTGCCGGCTGCGAATTTAGGCTCAATGGGCCCCGCTGCAATCATTTGGGGGCGAATGCTTTCTCCATGCCGGAACCAGCTTTTTGTCGCATGCTCTGCTAAACTGAAGACCGTTGAAATTTCCTGACTTTCAACCGGTGCTTTGCATAGCGGCGGCAATACCGTTAATGCTCACAAATAATGCATAACGCAGGGATTCATATTGGGATTCCTCCGCGTCACGCCAGCGGCGCATCAATTCAATCTGCAGCAGATTCAGCACATCTGTATACGGATTCCGAAGCATAATTGATTTTTGAATTACCGGCCGATTGTCCAGCAACGCATCATCTCCGGTAATCTGAAGAATGGCGGCCCGCCCCTCATCGAACTCATCCAGTATTTTTTCGCTGAAATCCCGTTCGGACAAATTGTTATAGAAGCGGGCAATCTCAAGGCGCGCCCGGGCCATTTCCTGTCGTGCATTATCCAGAAGCGTTCTGAAGAAGGTCCAATCGTGGTACAGCCTATGGAGTTTTGCCAGATTTCCGTCATCCTGCTCAATAAGTGTTTTCAGGGCGATTCCGGTGCCATACCAGCCGGGAACGATAAAACGGGTCTGGGTCCATGCGAACACCCACGGGATGGCACGAAGACTGTCAAAATCGACAGAGTCCCCGGAGGCCCGGGAAACCGGCCGGGAAGCAATGGGCAAGTGACTAATATGTTCTATAGGAGTAATTTCCGTGTACCATTTCCAGAACCCGGGAGCTTTGATCAGCGAATGGTAGGCATCCATGGAGTGGCCGGCCATCGCGTCCATCATGCGCCGGGTATTCTCCAATTCGGAGGGATCCTTACCGGAAAGATTCTTTGCGGTGGACTGCAGCATGGCGTTGACAATCTGTTCCAGGTGGCGGTGCGCAATTTCAGGCATGGCGTAGCGGAAAGAGATGACTTCCCCCTGCTCAGTGAATCGGATTCTGCCGTTCTGGCTTTCTGCCGGCAGGGAGAGAATGGCCTGATTGGCACGGCCCCCGCCCCGGCCCACGGTACCGCCCCGGCCATGGAAGAGCCGGAATTCGATATGATATTTGTTGCAGATAGCCGCCAGCTTTTCCTGCGCGCGATGCAGGGCCCAGTTTGCCATCCAGTAACCGCCGTCCTTGTTACTGTCGGAATAGCCCAGCATGATTTCCTGAAAGTCCTGCCGCGACTGCAAATGTTTCCTGTAAATCGGATCATCAAAAATGGTTTTTATGAGGACATCGGCTTTTTCCAGATCCCCGATCGTTTCAATCAATGGGGCCACATCCAGCGGGGACACCACTTTATCATCTTTCATATACCACAATCCGGTCTCTTTCGCCAGCAGCAGAACTTCCAGCATATGACTGACGCGATGCGTCATGCTGATGACATAGAGTCCCAGACAATCGGGATCTGTTTTCAGACCCTGCTTCATCACCTCAAAAACCTCGAGCATTTGGCGGGTAGAATCTGAAACAGTGGCGCCGCCAGGCAGCAACGGCCTGGGATTCTGCAATTCTTTCCGAAGAAGTTCACGACGTTTTTCTTCCGAAAGACTCAGATAGTCATGGGTGACGCCTGCCAGGTCGAGCAGCTCTGCCACCGCCTTCTGGTGGACGGCGCTGTGCTGCCGGATATCCAGCGGCATGAGGCAAAAACCGAACGTTTTGGCCTGAATGGCCAGTTTCGCCAGGGGACCACGTTCGGAAATATCGATGAGTCCGCTCTCCCGCAGACAGCGGCGAATTAATTCCAGATCGGAGATAAATGCTTCCGCACCATAAACCGGCACGCTTCCCTGTCTGTCTTCTTTTTTCATCTCGGTATTTGAATCCTCATCCTGCAATAATCTTTCGATTTTTGCAATGATATAATTTATTTTCAGCCGGAAAGGCTCATACCGGTAGAAATTCACAGTGCTTTCATCCAGGAAATAGTTCGCCGCATCTTCTTCCAGAGACTCGGTCAGTTCCTCCGATACGGGCAACAGGCGGGATGAGAGACTCAAATGCCTGCGCAATTCCTTCAATTCCTCCAGATACAACTGCAAGATGGTTTCACGCTGGATTCGCAACGTGCGGCGGGTAACCTGCGGTGTGACCTTCGGATTGCCGTCGCGGTCTCCCCCAATCCAGGAGCGGAACCGCAAAAAAATGGGGATTTCCTCTTTCGAACCGTAATAAAGTTCCAGTGCATCCTGCAAGTCCTGATGTATGCGGGGGATTGTCTCCCAGATGGAGCGGGCGAAAAAATATAACCCGTGCTGGACTTCATCATAAACCGAGAGATTTTCGGCCCGGATCTCATCGGTTGCCAGCAGCAGGAGAATGTGGTGATAGATTTCCGTGATGGTTTCCTCTTTTTCCGACGGCGTAATATCCGGACCGGAGAGATGGTCCAGCAAGGCAGCGATATGCTGCTGCTTCTGCAGAATGCCGCGGCGACGGGCTTCGGTGGGATGTGCGGTAAGCGTTGGTTGAATCTCCAGTTTGCCCACAATCTTGCGCACTTCTTCCAGCGTTCTTCCCTGCTGTTTCAGTTTGAAGACGGCTTCGGCCACCGATTCAGCCCGAGGATGATCCGGGTCGGCTTTTTTCTCCCGCTCCCGGTTGATGCGCGTGATTTCCAGTTGTTCGGCTTTGTTCACCAGATGGAAGAAGGTCGTATAAGCGCGCAGCAAGAGCTGAATCTGCTCAAAGCTGAGCCCATGAATTTCGTCAGCGATCTGCTGTAGAATTTTTTGATCGCCGGAGCGCTGGGCCTCCTTGCTCAAACGCCGGAGCTTTTCAACCAACTCATAGTTCTCTTCCCCGCCCTCTATTCGGATGGCCTGCCCCAGTAGTGTTCCCACCAGATTGATCTGCCGACTCAACGGCCGGGAAATGCCGCTGCCATTCGCTTCAAAATCCAACTCTCTCCATCGATGCATATTATTTACTCCGGTTTTCGTCCTCGAAACAAAATGTTATCGTTTATCGCCTCCTTCTGAATTTAATCCGGACAGGTAAATATCTCACAAGCTTTCATTATGATGAGGCGACTTATTTGTCTTTCCTTCCTGATCAACTTCTCACGTCTTTTCTTGTAACACCAAACATGACGGGTAGTTTCATGACGAGAGCCGCGGCTTCAATCCGCCAGGATTTCCGGTGCCAGCGGCTAAGTTGATATTGTACGCTTTCCCCCAAATTGCCTTTGGCATGTGGTTCTAATACATTTTCCGTAAAAAACCTGCAGGGATCTTGTTATTGAATGGCAAAAAGAGATTTGGAACGAGACATCGGGAAAAAAGAGAAAATCACAATCCGTTTTGCTACTCAAATGGACACAACCGATGAATAAGATAAAAAGCGTGGCACCAACTGCCTTATCAGGATTCCTGAATTTTTACTGCCCGCTGCAATCCAAACAAAAATCAATCCATTCGCTTTTTAGATGCAAATTTTGTGTCTTACTTTTTTTAGTTTTGGTATTCGCGTAAAAAGCGAGCTTACCGAACTAATTCCGAATAACCCATTCGGGCCCGACAGCAAACATATCACCCTCTGCGGGAGTGTATCTCCGGACCAATCCATTCCCGGCGGTTATATCTGAACTTCTTCCTGCCTTGGGATCGGTGGATTATTCACGCTTTTATTCTGAAATTTTTAATATCACAAATTCGATCATCTACCGAAAGTTTCTGCGGGCTCTCACTCTTCATAACGCCCTCCCAGGTAGCGGGACAGGAATTTTTCAGCATCCGAATAAAATTTCAGTCGATTTTCGGGTCGGGTCAGCCCGTGGCCCTCATTCGGGAAAAGAAGATATTCCACCTTGACGCCCTTCTCTTTCAGCGCTTCCACCATTTTCTCAGTCTCGGTACGATGGACATGGGGATCATTTTCTCCCTGCGCAATGAGAACAGGAATCCGGATGCTGTCCGCATTGAAAATCGGTGAACGGGAGCGCAGAAACTCAATTTCAGTTTCCGGATTCCCCACGCGTTCGTTAAGGGCGGCCAAATAGGGAGTCCAGTACGGGGGAATAGAACGAATCAGGGAAACCAGATTGGTCGGGCCCATAATATCCACCGCGCAGCGATACAATGCCGGATTCTTGGCGGCGCCCATCAGGGCGGCATATCCACCATAGGATTCACCATAGATGGCAATCCTGCGGGGATTTGCATACCCCTGCTGCACTGCCCAGTTGACGGCATCCACCAGATCGGTATACATTTTTCCGCCCCATTCCTTGTTCCCCGCATTCAAGAATTTCTTTCCATAGCCGGTGGAACCCCGGTAATTCACCTGCAGGCAGATATATCCCCGGTTCGCCATCCATTGCGCATCGGGATCATAACCCCAGGTATTTCTGGTCCATGGCCCGCCGTGTACATCCAGAATAAGGGGCAGCTTCTTATGTTTTTTCCAGACCGGGTACGTGATGTACCCGCGAATGGGAAGTCCGTCCCGGGCAGTATAGGTAATAGAATCCATTCTGGCCAGCGCATGACGCTTGAGATTCGGCTGCTGATCAAACAGATATTCCACTTCATCACGTTCCCGGTTAATGGTATAATAAGAAACAGGACCGATATCCTTGGTGAAACCAATCAACCAGACATCATCTTCGGCATCACGATCATAAATTATATAATCTCCGAAATCCAGGTGTGATATGATATCAAAATCAGTCGCGATTTTGGGATCAAGGGGCACCCAGTTACGGCGGGCTGAGATATAGGAAACAGCTTCCGCTTTATAGGAATCAGGGTTGATCATGACATCCCCCACATCATAATCGGGATTCCGGAAAATAACGGTGGTGTCCCGGCTGGCAACATCCATCAACACCAGCCCGGCGGTATTATATCCGCGGGAATCAATCATATAAAGAGAATCGCCTCCCCGGCTGAAACTCACCGGACCGCTGATGAAGCTGTTCTCAGGACTCCAGGTCAGAATGGATTTCCAGGTGGATTGTTCATCCTTGCGTATGAGCAGTTCGGTTCCTCCGTCGGGATCTGACGCCACGGCCGCCCGCACCTTGAAATCGGCGTCAGCCAGCCAGGAGATGACATTGCCCGGATTCCGTGCAACCATATGATAATCACCCGATGTCAGATTCAGCATATAGACATCATGCAATCCGGGATTTTCCTTATTCATTTCAATCAATATTTCATCGGGAAAAAACTTGCTGGTTGCCAAAATGCGTACCTGGACATTTGGAAAGGGTGTATACTCTCTTTCCTCCAGACTCTCTATATTGACGCCATAGAGCTGCCGCTTTTCATTTCCGTTTCCAGAGCGCAGAAACAAAATATGTTTGCTGTCCTGCGCCCAAATATAACGATGGATGCCGCTCAACGTATCCTGGGTGACGGCATGATCATCATCCTCTAAAAGGGTTTTTACCCAGATGTTCAGCGCCCCTTTAACCGGAGCAAGATATGCTATCTGACTGCCGTCCGGCGAAATATGGGGATTGGTTTTTGCCGGATTGCCAAAAAGAACCTTACGCGGGATGATTTTAGGCTGGGGTCTGGCGCAGGAAAAAACAAGCATTGCAATGGCACTAAATATCAGAAGAGCCGTCAGATTTTTCAAATTTATCATTTATTCCTCCCGAATATGAAGTTTAACGAACAATATCTAGTATAACGAAAATCAAATTTAGTAAGGCGCAAAGCGCTGGGAAAATCTCACGGTACTGAAATATCAAGTTGCTGAAATTTTACCAATACCAGACACTTCAGAGAAAAAATTCTGCCTGTAAGTTAGTGTGCATCTTATAGGTTGTCAATCATAAAAAGGAAGGGTCATACTTCAAAAATAATTTTTCGCAGTAACCTTGGGACAAACAAAATATTGCCGCTAAAAATGCTGAATTCCCCTAAGCAAAAAATACATTTGTTAAAAAAAGAGTATTTGAGACTTTATTTAGTCAAATAGACATCATCGATATAAATGATCCTCGGATTGGGCAGCTCAACCGCAAACAGTCCGAAATTGATAATATTTTTCAAATCCATCTCGCGCTCCCGGGGGGCATGTTCAATATCATAGAGTGAAATTGAATATTGATTCCAGCCCGGACAAACCGTCAGACGGCGGTTAAACCGATCGGAATAACGCTGGTCGCCTCTCACGTGCTGTGCATCATGAATCCTGCAGACCAGCATCAGGGTGTCCGGCCGGGGATTAGCGACGCTGAAATTCAAAATGCGATATCCCTCCCAGTTGCGGGGGAAATACTCCAGAAAAACACCCGAGTATTTTTTCGTGGACAGTTGGACTTTCAGAGAATATTTGCCGGAATGCACCTCTTCGGAAGTAATGCTCATCGCGTTTTCAGATTGCCAGCGTTCCGCCTGAGGCCGACTTTCAAAATCTGATAGAACCGGAAACTGCTCGCGGGCCATCGTTTCATCGAATACGGCGCTGAGCGGCGAATATATTTCCATTATTATCAATGCAATCACGCCGATTTTTAATGCTTTCAGCATATTGGGGGCGACGGCTTTCCGGCCCGGTGAGAAGAAAAAGATGGCCAGCATTGCGCCCTCCATATTCCGCCAGACGTCTTCGAATTCCGAAGTCCGCTGAAAATCGACCTGGGCCCATTCAATCACTCCCCCCATCAAAAATGTAACCGGAAGTATCCATAGCAGCTGTTTCCACAGATCCATATTTTTCAATAAATTCCATCGCTGCATAAGGGTAAAGGTCAGAAGAGCGAAGAAAAAAATATGTCCCAGGTTCCAGAACTGCTTGAAAGATCTGGAGGAGTAATAATCCGGACCGCCAACGAAAAGCAATGTAAAGCAAATCCCGATGATACCGTATATCAGAACTGTCCTGGTTTTGGTTGTCACACGAACTCCTTTGGTGAGAAATTTAGTACTATCATTTTTCCGAGCAGATTTCATTTAAAATTGGTGTTCACGGAACTTGTATTCCGGATAAAAATTCAAATATTTATGAAGGTGCTGTGAACTGATTTCACTGATTTATTTTAAATAAGCGGAAGGAGTTTAAACCTTAACGGTCGATAAATTTGTATTCCATACCACATTTTTAAATTTAGGTTTTTAGCCATTTTTGGAAGGGTCCGACTATTTCCGACAAGTGATTTACAGGATCGCACAATTCGTTTTGAATTTTTTCATTCGAGGCCGGGACATCTCTCTCATGGAATCATAATAGAGAAGCAGGTAAATAAGAGACATTTTTCGAATACAACCATTCACTTTTGGGTAACTGTATATTAAAATCAAAGATACCTGTTCACCAAAATCCATAATGAGTCAGAGGTATCGTTTTAAGCATTAAATAATTTGACCTGGAATTTAATGGAGCAGCTATAATGAAAGCTTCAATAAAATTCTTCCCTATTTTTATTCTGCTCAGTTCCTTTCTATTTCAAAATGCCCATGCGCAATGGTTTTATTTTGGCCGGAATAAGATTCAATATACCGATTTTAACTGGCATATTTTAAAAACAGATCATTTCGATATTTATTATTATCCGGAAATGGAAGAGCTGGCGGAGCAGGGAGCAAATTTTGCTGAGGAAGCTTACCGGTACCTCGAGAATAAATTCAATTTTACCATCAACCGGCGCATCCCTCTTATATTTTACAGTTCACACCTTCATTTTCAGCAAACCAATGTCACCCCTTCATTTATACCGGAAGGCGTGGGCGGTTTTTTTGAATTTCTGAAGGGCCGGGTGGTTATTCCCAGCGACGGGAATATGAATCAGTTCCGTAAAGTCATCTATCACGAGCTGGTGCATGTTTTTATGCACAGCAAGATCTATTTCGTGAACAAAGAGCATTCCCGTTTTGAGGGAACCTATCCTCCCCTGTGGTTTACGGAAGGACTGGCGGAATACTGGTCCAGCGGCTGGGATTCTCAGGCGGAAATGGTAATGAAAGATGCGGTGTTGAATAACTACGTCGTGCCGCTATCCCGGATGTATCAAATATACGGCACCTTCATGATGTATAAGGAAGGCCAGGCCATTCTCCAGTATATTTCAGAGAATTATGGCGAGGAGAAGGTCCTGCTGCTGATGGACCAGATTTGGAAGTACAGCAAGTTCTCGGATGTCTTTACCGAAGTGGTGGGAAAAACATATGAACAATTTGATCAGGAATGGATATACAGCCTCAAGAAGCGATATTATCCCCTTTTAAAAAATAACGATATGTCCAAGATGGTGACCAAGACTATTGTCCGGAGGGGGTATAATTTCAAACCCGCCTATTACAAGGATGCGGAAGGAAATGAGAAGGTGGTCTTTGTGGGAAACCGGACCGGATATTCAAACATCTATATGTCCGACCTTAAGACCCTGCCAATGGAACACTCCGCAAAATTGAAAACGCTGGTAAAAGGGGAGCGAACTTCCGAATTCGAATCGTTTCATTTGTTTACCAGCAAAATAGATGTGGACAAGCAGGGCAACCTGGCATTCGTGGCCAAGAGCGGCGAGAACGATGCCCTTTATATCTATAATATTCCGGAAGAAAGGGTTGTGCAGCGTCATCAGTGGGCGGACATCGTGGGGATTTCATCGCCGTCATTTTCGCCGGACGGAAACACTATTGTTTTCACAGGACTGGATTTCAGCGGCAAACAGGATCTCTATATTTTCCGCAAAAATGAAGACAAATTAATCCGCCTGACGAATGATTTCTACGAGGATCAGGCACCCGCTTTTTCACCGGACGGACATAAAATCGTCTTTTCCTCCGACCGGACCCGGTACGGCAACCAATGGGCCTACAACCTGTTTGTGTATGACCTGGATAATGATCTGACCTATTATCTGACAGCCGGAAAATTTCAGGACAACACACCGGTCTGGTCACCCGATGGAAATTATATCGCCTTTACCTCCGACCGCGATTCTTCCTTAAACATATGGGTTGCAGATCTGACCGGTGTGCCGCAGCTCGATGCAGAAAGTTATAAAGAAGTAAAATTGAAGAAAGTGTCCTTTTTTGCGAACGCGGCTTTCGATCCTGAATGGGCCAGTGATAATCGGCTGCTCTTCACGGCCTATGAGAACAACCGATTTCAGATTCGCATGATGGACCACCTGCGGGAGAAGATCGATTCCACCTCCACAGTTCTCGCCAACCACACCATGTGGGGTCACCGGCAATGGCATTTCAACCGGCTATCCGGAAGCAAGGTCATTTCCAAATTGCGATACCGCAAAAAATATGATCTGGATATTGCCCAGACTCAGGTCAGTCAGGATCCTTTCTGGGGGACTACCGGCGGGGCGCTGCTGGCCTTCACCGATCTTCTCGGAAATGACCAGTATTACATACTGGTTTACAACAACTCCCAGAGCCGGGGTGATTTCCTGAAAAGTTTTAATGCCGCTGTCACCAAGGTGTCCCTGGAAAAACGCACGAATTATGGTTACGGTTTGTTCCGCTTTGCCGGACGGTATTACAATTATAAAGACGGATTTTATTACGAAGACCGGGTCGGCGGATTCTTCACCATCAGTTATCCATTCACACAGTTTAACCGCATGGAGTTTAATTCGAACCTGAGCTATTCGGATAAAGATGTGGTTGGAACCTACCGCCGATATGCCATTCTTACTTCAAACTGGCTATCCTTCATCTCCGATAATTCGATCTGGTGGTATACTGGTCCAATCGATGGTCACCGCTATAATATCACCATCGGCAATACTTACGACCTCCGCTGGTCCAATGTTAATTATTACACGTTCGCGGTGGATCTGCGGCAATATTTTCGTTTGAGCACCAACTTAACATACGCGGTGCGTTTGATGACTCTATACAATGCGGGAAAAGAGACCCGCTGGTACTACCTGGGCGGCAGCTGGGACATGCGCGGTTACCCCCGCTGGTCTATCCGGGGAGAGAAAATCGCTTTCATTTCCAATGAATTGCGCTTCCCATTCATCGATTATCTGGGAATCAAATTCCCCTTTCTCGGCATGGGCTTCCAGGGAATCCGGGGTGCTCTATTCCTGGATGCGGGAAACGCCTGGAACACTACCTGGAATGGCCTGATAGGAAGCACCGGCTTCGGTGTCCGGATGAACCTGGGCGGCTTTCTGGTGCTGCGTCTGGACATTGGGAAGACCACCGACTTCAAAAAATTTACTTCCAGCTGGTTTACACAATTTTTCTTTGGATGGGATTTCTGATGAAAATGCCTGATCACAAAATAACTCGAAGAATTCTGAAAAGCGGATTGCTTGGACTGACAGCATTCATCTTCCTGCAGTGCGCGGGCCTGGTGAAATTGAATATTCCTCAAAAAGCTTATGAAAATCCTGAAGAATCCTGGCTGACCGCATTCAAAAACAATCAGCGCCAGAATGCAGTCGAAAATGATGTGCTGCCGCCCTATGAGGTCTTGTGGGACAAACGCTATCGTTCGGTGGTGACCGACCAGATGCTGGCAGTGGATAATTACCTGATCTTCACAACCCGGAACGGAATGCTGGCCTTCATTAAATCCGATCGGGGCGAAATGATGGGCGACGGCAGGCTGGCGCCGGGCTTTAGTCATTCTGGCACAATTTCGGATAATGTGCTTTATTATGCCGCAAATCTAGGCGATAAGACACTGGGTGCCTTTAACATTTCCAAATTGGACAAAATATGGGAAAACAAGCTTCCGAATTTAAACACGTCTCCCCTTCTGCTGGAAAAAAACCTGTTCGTCGGTGCATTTAACGGCGATTTCTTCTCATTCGATAAGGCTTCGGGGGAAAAGAAATGGGAGTTCACAGCAGCATCTTCTCTTTTTGGCGTTCCCGCCAGCCTGAACAGCCGGATATATTTTACAGATATTAAAGGTAATGTCTACTGCCTGGACGCCGATGGAGGAAAAAAATATGGACTTCCCGGTTAGCGGAAAATCTCTATGCCGGTCCGGTTGTGGGAGATAACAAGCTGTTTATCGGCAGTACCGCCGGCACCATTTCAGCGCTTGATGCTGCCACCGGGAAAATTTTGTGGGAAAGGGAAACTCATGGCTCCATTTACGGAAATGCGGCATACCGGGATGGCGCGGTTTATGTTGGAAATAATGCGCATAAGCTAATCGCGCTTGATGCTGCCACCGGGAAAATTTTATGGGAATTTTCAGCAAAGGGAATTATTAATACGGCACCTCTGGCCGGGCCGGATTTTATCTATTTTGGTTCCTGGGATAAGACATTTTATGTGGTGGAGAGGAAAAGCGGAAAATTGCTGTATAGTGAGGAGTTTAACCGGCCCATCAAATCTTCTCCCATCATTTACCGCAATCGGATATTCTTCCACACTTCCAATGACCATATCTATTGCCTGGGTAATAAACAGCTTGTCAAAAAGATGGACAATAAAAAATGAAGATACTAAGCGTTTTTCTGATATTACTCTTGTTCTTATTCGCCGGCGCCCAGGAGGAACCGGCGCATCTGTCAATCTATTCAGTTCCCTCAAATGTGCAGATTCGCCTGGATTCGGTGATTATAGGCAGCACGCCGCTGGAAAATCTGGAATTAAGACCGGGTCCACACCGCCTTGAGGCACTTTCCCCTTTTAGCGGTATCTGGAATATGACCAACTTGATGCAAACCTTCACGCTGTACAGCAACCAGGACACCACTATACACCTCAGGTTTCAGAAAGAAGTCAGCATTAACAGCATTCCCTATAACGCCAGACTAATTTTGAAAAACAGAATGCTGGGCCGGACGCCGCTGACCATTCCGTTTGATGAGAACCAGGGCAAAACCTTCAGACTGGAAAAGCCCGGCTACCGGAGTCAGGAATTCAGACTGCAAAAACAGCAACCCTATCTGTTTGAATTGGAGCCGTTGGATTTGAACATCACAAAGGAAGAAGATACTTCTTTCGGATATGCGCTTTTCCATACCCGTCTAAAATCGAAATTCATTTTTCTGACCAGCACCGTTGTCACGCACTGGCTGGCATTCTACCTTAAAAATATAGCGGATGATAATTACAGCAAGTACCGGGAAACCACCAATCCAAAATTGATAGATCAGTATTGGAGCAATACTAAAAAATATGACCGTTTGTCCGATATTTCGCTGGGGGTTTCCTATGCCTTTCTCAGCGGGTTGATATATACGGTACTCTGGCGGTAATTTGTTCAATTCATTTTTATTGTAGTATTTTGAAAAAGCACTTGACAAATTTATATCAATCTATTATTTTACTTTCGACCTGTAAAGGTCAAAACCTCCCTCCCAACTCCGCAGGGGATGCCAAGGCATCCCCTGTTTATTTTCCCTGGTTTTTAAAATCTTCATATTATCTGGCATATATTTTTTTCCTGGAACAAAACCTGATTCCGGGCTATAATAAGTCGTTACTTTATATCATACAAGAAGCAGAGGATTTGCAATGAAAAGGCTTTTTAAATCAATCATGCCCCTGATTGTGCTCTTTTCCGGCTCGCTTTTCGCTCAAACCCCTTTTATCCCCCTTACCGTAGATCATGCGATGTACCGGGGCAATGATAATAAGAATTATCTGGAAGTCTATCTTTCTTTCTACCAGAACAATCTGAGCTATTTGCAGAAAGAGAATAAGTACCAGGCTGACTATATTGCGCTTGTGCAAGTGCAAACGGGAGATTCAATTGTCAGCAAAAACATAAAGACTGTCCGCAGCACTGTCGACTCGCTGGGCCAGATATCCCCCACAAGACAGTTCATCAACACTTTTTATTTCGAGCTGCCGCAGGGCCAATATAAAACAAAGGTTGTGGTCCGGGATGCGAATTCGAACAAATCCGGTGAATATGAATTCGATTTTCAAACACGCCCTTTCGGGATGGATTCTCTGAAGTTGAGCGACATACAATTTGCCAGCAAAATATCAAAAAGCAAAACCAAGGACGAATTCAACAAAAACACATATCATGTTCTGCCAAATCCCTCCTGCACTTACAGCGTCGCGCTGCCGATAATCTACTATTATGCTGAAACCTATAATCTCAATTATTCCGAAGAAGAGAGTGGCAAATACACTGTTCGGTGTTTTATCCGGGAATATCCGGAAAATACCGATCAGAAACCGGGAAGATCGGCTTTGCATGAGGCAGGGTATAATATCATCGCGCTTCCCTCAGCGGCCTATCTTTTAAATCTGGACATCACGGACGAACAGACCGGGAATATTGTTCATGAAACCAAAAAGTTTTGGATGGTGAAACCGAACGAGAATCAAACCACGCAAAAGGATACAGTGGTTGCTTTTCAGAGCCGTGGTTCGGATATGGCCGAATACGCCGGTCTCAGCGATGAAGAAATGGAAGCCCAATTTGAGCAGGCCCGCTATATATCCACCGACCGGGAAAGAAAACTATTTTCCACCCTCGATACAAACAGCAAGCGAATTTTTCTGGCAAATTTCTGGAGGAAATTTGATCCCAATCCCGCAACCGAAATTAACGAGTTCAGGCAGGATTATTTTGAAAGGGTGAATTACGCCAACGCGAACTTTGGGCACGGCCGGAAAAATGGATGGAAATCGGAGCGGGGAAGAGTTTTATTGCAGTACGGCCGCCCGGATAATATTGAGCGCCATTATATGGCAACGGACTCCAAGCCATATGAAATCTGGGAATACCACAAACTGGAAGGCGGCGTTATCTTTGTATTCGCGGATCTGAGAGGATTCGGCGATTACGAACTGGTGCACAGTACCTACAGCCGGGAAATCAATCAGCCTGATTGGGAGCGTCTGGTAAAACGCACCCAGGACTGGAACTCCGATCTGAATAATTAGCCTCCAGTTGCACCCATATACTGTATTTAATAAGTGGCAAGTGCTATTTTAGAGGTATGCACAGGGCATCGCAAAGATTTCCCTTAGCGCGGATAATATGCTTTGTATGATTGCCCGCATGCTTCCTGCGGACCCGAATCCGCATCGTTTTCCAGACCACAATATTCTGCTTTCACGTAACAATCCCGATAATCACGAATTCCTTTAAGACACATCAACTGCCGGCGGGGGGAGGAATGATGATCCTTCATATATTCAACATCAATCAGCGCTCCAAAGGGGCATTGCACGCACTCCTCCGGCTGGATAGTGAATTCCGTGGAGACTTCACGTGCGAGCTGCACTTTCTGGTCGCTCCAAATCGCCGGTTCTCCCCTTTTGACGGGCTCTATGGCTTTCAGGGCATACAGAATTAATCTTCCGTGATCGAGCTTTACGCGCGCCCGCGCTTCGATTTCATCTCCCGCGCCGACCTGCAATTTCTGGTATAGCTGATCGGAAATGCGGGCATATGCGTAATCTTCGAGATGGACTCGTCCTATATAGATCTCCCTAAAAGTCAGGATGTAGCCTCGAAACGACAGGAAGCTCGCTTTGGGATAAACTTTTTTCACAAAATGCGGCTTCACCCCATCAATTGTCCCGGCAATTTCAATCTCGCGGTTTCGCATCTCCAGCATCCAGTCATCAAATAATTCCAGCTCCTTTAAAAATGCTTTATATTCATCGGTGCTGACCTGCACCTCCGCATGATTATGGATTTTCTCCTCATAGAATTCTTTGCATTCAAAGCATTTCCTGCCCACATATTGAAATCCGCGATGGCATTTATTCTTTTTATTCAGTTCCTTGCACCTCCAGCGGAAATATAGACAGCCCTGCGGATAACATGCCTTTTCTTTGAGTATGTGATAGACTGAAACTTTGTTCTTGAATCCCCGGTGGGTTTCGTGAACACATCGGAAAATAGCTGTATTTTTATATGGATTTTTGATGGTCTTCTCCTTCCGTCCTTAACACCAAAATAGAGATAAAACCCGCGCACTTCAACAAAAAACTCACAGCATGCAGGGGCCGGGGTATAATTCTGCAAAAATTTCAACAAAAAGCAATTCCTACTCATCATCTTGTTATCAAATGGAATATGGTTCCTTATAATCTAAATTCTGGAAATTCATTCCAATTCTGTGTAAGAGATTTTCCTATTGACCGATTTTTGCAGGATGATTGCGGAACAACTCGGGAAAGCTCTGAGTATTACTCAATGATTCACATGTGAAATCGGGTATAAAATACCTGAATAAAAATCTTTCAAATCATTTTGCTTGATTTATTTCTTGTTTGTTTTTAAATATAATATAATGCGTTAGATCAAAATGTTTTAATTATTGTTCTGGTGTACTTCTCAAAGGATTTCGGCTTGTTTCTTAAAAACCTAAAATTCGAAGAAATGTCTAATTACTGTTTTCACCAGTGTGGCAGAATTGCAAAGACTGACCAGAACAGTCATTAATTTTTGGTTTATATCCGTTATTGCTATTCATTTGCAGGTATTTTGGAGTGCCTGTTTCTTAATCAAATTTGCGTTAGTCCTCAGCTTTACTCGGAGAGCGGCACAAGGAGAGGACCACTGGAGATCCCTATGAATCGGGAATGATAACCACCGGAAGCGCGCGTCTTCGTTTCCCCGTCCACTTCTATGTGGTGGCCATGTTTTTTGTGATTTTCGATCTGGAAGCAGTGTTCATTGTAGCTTGGGCGGTTTCGATAAACGAAGTGGGATGGACTGGCTACTTTGGAGCACTGATTTTCATTGGCATACTGGTCATCGTCCTGATTTATGAGTGGAGCATCGGTGCCCTGGATTATGCCCTAAAGGGAAAAGATATTTTGAAAAAGTACAAAACACTCAATAAAACGAAGATAAAAATATGAAATGGCGGCTGAGCAAACCGGGTAATCCTTCGCAGGCGAGTGGAGGAAGCGGTTCTTTCGAAGAGGAAATTCAAAAATCAATTCTTTTCAGCAAATTGCAGGACCTCATCGCCTGGGGGCGCAGAAACTCCATGTGGCCCTTCAACTTTGGGCTTTCCTGCTGTTATGTGGAAATGGCTACCAGCCTGACCAGCAAATATGATATCGCCCGATTCGGCGCCGAGGTGATTCGTGCCACCCCCCGGGAAGCGGATGTTATGATCATCGCGGGCACGGTTTTCATGAAAATGGCTCCAATCGTGAAACGCCTTTACGAACAGATGATGGAACCCCGCTGGGTGATTTCCATGGGTTCCTGCGCCAATTCTGGCGGTATGTACGACATCTACAGCGTTGTGCAGGGAGTCGATAAATTTATGCCGGTGGATGTATACGTCCCCGGTTGCCCTCCGCGGCCGGATGCATTTATGGAAGGACTGGTCCTGCTCAGTGAAGCCGTCGGCAAAGAGAAACGGCCCTTAAGCTGGGTAGTCGGACCGCAGGGTGTCCAAAAATTTGAAAAGGCTTCCATAAAGGAGCGAAAAAAAGAAACAAGAAAAGCAATGACCACATTTAAGCCGGCCGATGAAATTTGAAATTGGCAGGATAACCCTGTTTTCATTTCCGACTGCGGGTTTGGAGATAAAAGTCGGTAGCAGGTAACGATAATAAAAATATAATATTGCGGTTGATATGGATAATCATTCAGATGTGCTGCAGCAGTTGACTAAAAAATTCAGCGAATCTTCTTTTACTGAGCAACCCACCCGGGATGAATTTCCCACCCTCTGGGTGTCAAAAGATCAGATCACGGAAGTTCTGGGCTATCTGAAAAATGAAATTCCCAAACCCTACCGCATGCTGTACGACCTTACCGCTATTGATGAACGGACCCGGAACAGGCGCGAGGGACAACCCAAGAGCGATTTTACGGTGGTTTATCATCTGCTCTCTCCGGAAAGAAATGACGACCTTCGCCTGAAAGTGGCCCTGGAGGGGAACGAACCTTCTCTTCCCAGTTCAATAAAAGTATGGCCCGCCGCAGACTGGTATGAGCGCGAGGCGTTCGACCTCTTCGGAATAAAATTCGAGGGGCATCCTTTTCTGCGGAGAATCATTATGCCTCCCACGTGGGAAGGTCACCCCCTTCGCAAGGATCATCCGGCGCGCGCCACCGAAATGGGCGAATACCGGTTGCCCGAAGATAAAGAAGAACGCGAGCAGGAGGCCCTCCAGTTCCATCCCGAAGAATGGGGACTGAAAAAACATAGTGAAGATTCGGACTTTATGTTTCTGAATGTGGGTCCGCAGCACCCCGGCACCCATGGCGTATTGCGGGTCATTCTGCAGCTGGACGGCGAAGATATTATCGATGCGGTGCCGGATATCGGCTACCATCACCGGGGTGCCGAGAAAATGGCGGAACGGCAGTCCTGGCACACCTTCATTCCCTATACCGACCGGATCGATTACCTAGGCGGTGTGATGAACAACCTGGCCTATGTGCTGGCGGTGGAAAAACTGGCCGGCATAAAGGTCCCGGAAAGGGCGCAGGTGATTCGCGTAATGCTTGCCGAATTATTCCGTATTTCCAGCCACCTGGTATGGTATGGAACCTTCGCGCAGGACATCGGACAAATGTCGGGCGTCTTCTATATGTTCTACGACAGGGAAAAGATTTTCGACATTATTGGGGCAATTTGCGGCGATCGCATGCACCCCAACTGGTTCCGGATCGGGGGCGTCGCACAGGATTTGCCGAAAGGCTGGGATAAACTGGTGAGGGATTTTGTCAAATATTTCCCGCCCAGAATAAGAGAATATGACAAGTTTGTGATGAAAAACCGACTCATCAAAATAAGATCCAGGGGTATTGGCTCCTATACCACAGATGAAGCCATTGACTGGGGTGTCACAGGTCCCGGTCTGCGGGCCACTGGCCTGGAATGGGATTTCCGGAAAAAGCGTCCCTACTCCGGTTACGATCAATTCGAATTCGATATTCCCACTGGGAAGGACGGGGACTGCTACGACCGTGCCCTGGTGAGGGTGGAAGAGATGCGTCAGAGCCTGAGAATTATCGAGCAGTGTCTGAATAATATGCCGGAAGGTCCCTATAAATCGGACAATCACCTGGCGACACCGCCTCTAAAAGAACACACCATGAAGGATATCGAAACCCTTATTACTCATTTTCTGAATGTCAGTTGGGGACCGGTAATTCCCGCCGGGGAAGCCTTTTTCGGCATTGAAGCCTCCAAAGGGAATAACGGGTATTATCTGATCAGCGATGGTAACACCACCTCGTACCGGACGCGGATTCGAACACCGTCCTTTCCCCATCTTCAAATGATTCCGTTTATATCCCGGGGTCACACCATCCCGGATTTTCTGGCCATCCTGGGAAGCATAGATTTTGTTTTGGCAGATGTCGATCGTTGAAAATAACTAAAACAGGCAGGGTACTGAATGCTCACGAAGGACGAAATCAGCGAAATTGATGAACATCTTAAGTTGTATCCTCACAAACGGGCCGCCTGTATTGAAGCGCTGAAAATTGTGCAAAAACACCGCCGCTGGATTTCCGATGAAAGCCTGCAGGATCTGGCAATATATCTCGACATGACCGCTGAAGAACTGGACAGCGTGGCCACCTTTTACAACCTGGTGTTCAGAAAACCGGTAGGGCGGCATGTCATTCTGATCTGCGATAGCGTGAGCTGCTGGATACTGGGGTATGAACAACTGCTCTCCCACCTCAACGAAAAGCTGGGGATTAAACTGGGCGAGACAACCAGTGATGACCGTTTCACGCTGTTGCCCATCCCTTGCCTGGGGACCTGTGATCATGCGCCGGCCCTGATGATAGACGACGATTTGCACCGGGACCTGACGCCCGAAAAACTCGATAAGATACTGGAAGAATATCAATAGAAACATTTTGTTGTTTCAATTAAATAGGGACAATTACCAGGAGCAAGATTTCTTACATATGGAAAAGCCACTGACCAAAAACATTCAACCGGGTAAAGGCCCTCTGCCGCTGAATGAATATGAAAAGGCAGGCGGCTACGCGGCCGTGCGGAAGGCGCTGAAAGAGATGTCTCCCAAGGATGTGCAGGAGGAAGTGAAACAATCGAATCTGAAAGGCCGCGGCGGGGCTGGTTTTTCCACCGGCATGAAATGGAGTTTTGTTCCCATGGGCGATGATGCGCCAAAGCCAAAATACCTGATCGCCAACGGAGATGAAATGGAGCCCGGTACCTTCAAGGATCGGCTCATCCTGGAAGGGGATCCGCACCTGCTGATTGAAGGCATGATTGTGAGCGCCTATGCCATCCAGGCCAACGTGGCTTACATTTTTATTCGTTGGGCCTATAAACAATCGGCTCTGGCAGTAGAGAAGGCCATCCGGGAAGCCTATGATGCCGGCTATCTGGGCAAGAATATTCTGGGCAGCGGATTCGATCTGGAAATGCACATCCACACCAGCGTGGGCCGCTATATGTGCGGAGAAGAAACCGGACTGCTGAATGCCCTGGAGGGAAAACGCGCCACCCCCCGCGCCAAGCCCCCTTACCCTCAGGTCAGCGGCCTGTTCGGAAAGCCAACCATCGTCAACAATATTGAAACACTTTCCTCCGTCCCGGGCATTATTACCCACGGCGCAGACTGGTTCAAGGACTTGAGTCATACCGATGATGGAGGCACAAAACTTTACGGCGTAAGCGGCAGGGTCAAAAAACCGGGATTGTGGGAATTGCCCATGGGAACCACAGTCCGGGAAATTTTGGAAGAACATGCTGGCGGAATGCAGGACGGCGTAAAATTTCGGGGACTGCTTCCCGGCGGCGCTTCAACGGATTTTCTGGTCAAAGAGCATCTGGATGTGAGGATGGATTACACCGAGGTTTCCAAAGTGGGCAGCCGTATGGGGACCGGCACCATGATCATCCTGGATGACAAGACCTGCCCGGTGGCTTTTGTCAAAAACCTGGAACATTTTTTTGCGCAGGAGTCCTGCGGCTGGTGCACACCCTGCCGGGAAGGACTGCCCTGGGTTGAAAAAATCCTGCAGTCCATTGAAGACGGAGACGGGCAGCCGGAAGATCTGGATCTGCTTTCCATGCATTCCAAATACCTTGGACCCGGGAACACCTTCTGCGCCCTGGCGCCGGGAGCGGTGGAACCGCTGCAAAGCGCCCTGAAGTATTTCAAAGAAGATTTCGAACGACACGTCAAAGAAAAGCGATGTCCCTGGAGGTTGTGAATGGCCAAGATATACATCGACGGTAAGGCTTACGAAGTCGATCCCAATAAAAATTTGCTGGAAGTCTGCCTTTCACTCGGCTATGATCTGCCCTATTTCTGCTGGCACCCCGCCATGGGGTCGGTGGGCGCTTGCCGTCAATGCGCGATCAAAAAATTCAAAGATGAGGATGACAAACAGGGCAAGCTTTTCATGGCCTGCATGGAGCCCGCCAGCGATGGTACCAGAATATCCATCACTGACCCAGAAGCAGTGGAGTTCAGGGCCAGTGTTATCGAATGGCTGATGACCAACCATCCCCACGACTGCCCCATCTGTGACGAAGGAGGGGAGTGCCATTTGCAGGATATGACGGTGATGACCGGACATACCTACCGTCGGCACCGCTATAACAAGCGGACCTACCGCAATCAGGATCTGGGACCTTTCATCAATCATGAGATGAACCGCTGCATCCAGTGCTACCGCTGCGTGCGATTTTACAGAGAATATGCAGACGGAAGGGATTTGAACGCTTTTGCCGCCCATAACCATGTGTATTTCGGCCGGCAGGAAGAGGGAATGCTGGAAAATGAATTCAGCGGCAATCTGGTGGAAGTTTGTCCCACCGGGGTGTTTACCGATAAAACGCTGAAAGAGCATTATAACCGTAAATGGGATCTGACCGCATCTCCCTCAATCTGCCATCATTGCGGCCTGGGCTGTAATATTATTGCCGGAGAGCGTTACGGCGGTTTGCGCCGGATTCTCAGCCGGTATAATGGAGAAGTGAACGGATATTTCATCTGCGACCGGGGCCGGTTCGGCTACGGATTCGTCAACAGCCAGAAACGGATTCGCCAGATTCTGCGCCGCGGCGATGCCAGCGGGAAACTTGAACCGGTGGATAAATCAACAATTTTGAAACATCTCGATAAGAACTTTTCCAAAGATAGGATGATCGGCATCGGTTCTCCGCGGGCGTCGCTGGAATCGAATTACATGCTTAAAAAGCTGGTAGGAGAAAATAATTACTATATCGGAATCTCCGGCCGGGAGCTGAAGCTCATCAACCTGGCAATCGAAATCCTGCAGGACGGCCCGGCACCGACCCCATCGATGAAAGAGGCCGAAAAAGCGGATGTCGTGCTGGTTCTGGGCGAAGACCTGACCAATACTGCGCCCATGCTGGCGTTGGCTTTGCGGCAGGCTGCCCGTCAGAAACCAAAACAGAAAATCAAAAAAATGAACATCCCGGAGTGGAACGACCATGCCGTGCGTGAAGCGCTGCAGGATGAAAAGGGACCGTTTTACGTAGCGACTTCCCAGGCAACCAAACTGGATGAGATCGCCACGAAAACCTGGCGAGCTGCGCCGGATGATATCGCCCGCCTGGGGTTTGATATTGCCCACTCCCTGAATTCAAAAGCCCCCGCTGCCGGAAATTCAGACAAAGAGCTTAAATCATTAATTGAGGAAATCGCCGAAGCGCTGAAAAACGCGGAAAATCCGCTCATCGTTTCCGGCACAGGTTCCGGAAGTGAAGCGGTAATGCGGGCAGCGGCAAATATCGCCTGGGCATTGTGCGATAGCGGCAAGCAGGCACGGCTCTCTTTTGCAGTTCAGGAGAGCAACAGCATGGGCGCTGCCCTTCTGGGCGGCCAGAGTCTGGAGAATGCGCTGGAAAGGGCGCAGCAGAGTAAAACAGAAGCGCTCATGGTACTGGAAAATGATCTCTACCGGCGGGCCCCGGAGGAAGCCGTCAATCAGTTTTTCGACAAGTTCAAGACAATCACGGTCCTGGATTATCTGGAAAACCGGACGACCGAGCGGGCGCATGTGGTTATTCCGGTGGGCACCTTCGCGGAAGCTGACGGTACGATCGTGAACAATGAAGGCCGCGCCCAAAGGTTCTATCAGGCATTCAGGCCTGACGAGGTGATTCAGGAAAGCTGGCGCTGGCTGAGAGATATTCTGGCTGAAAAAGGGCACGCTGATGCCAAAAGCTTGAATGGACTGGATGACTTCAGCGAAGCCCTCATTAAAGAATATCCATTCTTCAAGGAAATCCGGAATGCTGCTCCGCCAGCCGGTTTCCGGATAGCGGGAGAGAAGATCCCCCGGCAGCCCCATCGCTACAGCGGCCGGACAGCTATGACCGCCAACATTGATGTGAATGTACCCAAACCACCCGATGATTCCGATTCGGCTCTTTCATTCACCATGGAAGGATATTTTGGCAGGCCCCCGTCTTCGCTGATTCCCTTTTTCTGGTCTCCGGGATGGAACTCGGCGCAATCTATAAATAAATATCAGACTGAGGTTGGCGGACCGCTGCGGGGAGGAGATCCCGGCCGCCGTTTAATCGAGCCGTCCGGCAACGGCAAGATCTCCTACTTCACCGAAATCCCCGAAGCGTTTCATCCCCAAAAGGACGAATGGCTGATTGTTCCCGTGCATCATATTTTTGGTTCCGAGGAACTGAGCGTCCTGTCGGAATCGGTTTCAAAGCGCGTCCCACAGCCATATGTGGACCTTAATCCCGGGGATGCGGCACAGTTGAAAATAGAGGAAGCAAAAGAGGCAGAAATTGAACTGGCAGGAAACGTCCTCCGTCTGCCGGTAAAATACCGGAATGAAATGCCGCAGGGTCTCGCCGGATTGCCTGTCGGTTTGCCTGGTATGGCGATGATCGATCTGCCGGCCCGGGGGAAAATTTCAGGAGCAGGAAAATGAGCCAGACCATATCATTAGTATTGATCATAATCGGGGTCCTTATAGTAATGCTTACCATCGCGGCAGCCTTAATCTATGTGGAACGGCGGATGCTGGCCGCCTGGCAGGACAGGTACGGTCCCAACCGGACCGGTCCCTTCGGGCTTCTGCAGGTCATGGCCGATATGATAAAAATTTTTCTGAAGGAAGATTGGATTCCCCCATTCGCTGACAAACCGGTCTTTATCCTGGCGCCTGCAATCATCGTCGCGACCGTTCTGATGAGTTTTGCCATCATCCCGTATTCCAGCTACATTTATGTGGTGGATCTGAATATCGGCCTATTATTTTTCCTGGCCATGTCTTCCCTGGGCGTTTACAGCCTGGTCTTAGGAGGATGGGCTTCCAATAATAAATATTCGCTGGTTGGCGCCCTTCGTGGTTCCGCCCAGATGTTTACCTATGAAGTTTTTATGGGGCTGTCTCTGATGGGTGTGGTGATACAAACCGGCTCCTTCAGCATGGTGGAAATCGTGGAAGCACAACGGCATATCTGGTACTTCGTCCCGCAATTTTTTGGTTTCATCATTTTTATGATGGCCGGAATTGCCGAAACTCACCGCCTGCCCTTCGATATTCCCGAAGCGGAGAGCGAGCTGGTTGCCGGCTATCATTCCGAATATTCCGGTATGAAATTCGGATTGTTTTTTGTAGGCGAATATCTGGGAATCACACTGATATCGGCACTGGTTGTCACGCTGTTTTTCGGCGGCTGGCTGGGACCATCGTTTTTCCCGGGATTTATCTGGTTCTTCATAAAAATGGTGTTTTTTATTCTGTTTTTTGTGCTGCTCCGGGCCTCGCAGCCACGGCCGCGCTATGACCAGCTCATGAGCTACGGCTGGAAATTCCTGCTGCCGCTGGCATTGCTGAATATTCTGGTTACCGGTGCCATCGTGCTGGCAACCTGACAAAATGCTCAATTAAAACTAAATAAATGAAAGATGAATAATGTATTAAAATAAATAAGGGGGTTAGATGTTCAGTGCGCTGAGAAGCATGTGGATTGCTTTCCTGCACATGTTTCGCAAAAGGGTCACGATTCAATATCCCGACGAGAAACCGGTACTTCCGGCGCGTTGGAGGGGCCGCATCATTTTAACGCACGACCCCGATGGCGAAGAACGCTGTGTCGCCTGCTATCTGTGTGCGGTCGCTTGTCCTGTCGATTGTATTTCCCTGCAGGCCACCGAGGACAAAAACGGGCGGCGCTATCCGGAATTTTTTCGTATAAATTTCTCACGCTGCATCTTTTGCGGCTTGTGTGAAGACGCCTGTCCCACCTATGCCATTCAGCTCATCCCTGATTTTGAGATGGCCGAATATATCCGCCAGAACCTGGTATACGAAAAGGATGAGCTTCTGACCGAGGGACAGGGCAAATATCCCGGCTATAATTTTTACCGGAGATCGGGTTTAAAAATTGGGGGGAAAGATAAAGGAGAAGCAATCAGGGAAGATCCTCCCGTGGATATCAGAAGTCTGCTGCCATAAATATGAATTGATTGAGGTTGCCGAATGAGGAGGCGCTGATCTTGTTAAGCCAAATAATGGTACGTTCAATAAAGAAAAATATTTGTAGAGGAAAGACAAAGGCAAACAATAATTAAAAGAAGATTCTGAATTCTGAACATGGGATAACTTATATGACAGTAATTTTTTATATTGCTGCCGGAGTTGCAGTCGTTTCAACCGTCATGGTCATCACCCGGCTGAATGCCGTCCATGCTCTGCTTTATCTGGTGGTTTCCCTTCTATCAGTAGCGGTCATTTTCTTTACTCTGGGCGCTCCTTTTGTGTCAGCCCTGGAAGTTATTATCTACGCGGGCGCTATTATGGTCCTGTTTATTTTTGTGGTGATGATGCTGAATCTGGGCGAAGAGGCCGCAGCCGAGGAGAGCAAATTGCTCACCGGCGGAATGTGGATAGGACCCGGCATACTTGCCCTTATTCTGGTGGGAGAATTTATCTGGATTCTTACGGCGGATGCTGGCCAGGCCATTCCGGGGACTGTGATTCCTCCGCAGGCAGTCGGGATATCCCTCTTCAGCACCTACCTGCTGGGCGTTGAACTGGCCGCCATGTTGCTGATCGCCGGAATTGTAGGCGCTTATCATTTGGGACACAGAAAGCACAAATCAACTCACCGGTTCCTTCAGGAAGGAGGTTCGGAATGATTTCAATTCCCCTGGAAAGCGGACTGCTGCTGGCGGGGATCCTCTTTGCACTGGGAGTGGTGGGTTTGCTGGTCCGCCGCAACGTCGTCTTCGTTCTGATGTCCCTTGAAATCATGCTGAATGCGGCCGGCCTGGCCTTTATCGTCGCCGGTGCCCGCTGGGGACAGCCGGACGGACAGGTAATGTTTATCTTCATCCTTACCATGGCCGCCGCCGAAGTCGCCGTGGGTTTGGCACTGATACTTCAGATTTATCATCGCTTTAAAACACTGGACTCCGATGCTGCAAGTAAAATGAGAGGCTGATATGCTCGAGCTTTTGTGGATTGTACCCGCCTTACCTTTTCTGGGCTTCCTGCTGCTGGTCCTGTTTGGGAAACACCTTTCCCGAACCGGTGTGGCGCTGATTGGAGTGGGTTCAGTTGGTATTTCCGGAATCCTCACTATCCTCATCGCGATTTCATTCATAACCGCACCGCCGGCCGGACACCATTTTGCACAAACCCTGTGGGTATGGATTGATGTGGCCGGTTTCACTCCTGCCATCGCCTTCTACCTTGATTCTTTGTCGATGATCTTTATGCTGGTGATAACCTTTGTCGGTTTTTTGATCCACCTGTACTCATCGGAATTTATGCTGGATGATGACGGTTACAGCCGTTTCTTTGCATATATGAATCTTTTTATCGGTTCCATGCTGACACTGGTGATGGGAAATAACCTGCTGCTCCTCTACCTCGGTTGGGAAGGGGTTGGATTGTGCAGTTACCTACTGATCGGTTTTTGGTATCAGGACCCCGCCAACGGCTACGCGGCACGGAAAGCCTTTGTAGTGACCCGCGTCGGTGATGCCTCCATGGCGGTTGGCTTATTCCTGCTTTTTAAACATTTCAGCACCCTCAACATTCAGAGCATCTTGACCCAGGCCCCGGACCTGTGGGCGATAGGCGCTCCGGTGGCAACCGCCGCCGCTCTTCTGCTCCTGGGTGGCGCCGTGGGAAAATCGGCGCAATTACCGCTGCAGACCTGGTTACCGGATGCCATGGCAGGTCCTACGCCGGTCAGTGCCTTGATTCATGCCGCCACCATGGTGACAGCCGGTGTTTACCTCATCGCCCGTATGCATGTGGTTTTCGCCCTTTCCCCAATTGCCATGCTCATTGTCGCCATTGTGGGTGCCCTGACCCTGCTTCTGTCCGGTTTCAGCGCCATTACCCAGGTGGACATCAAACGGGTTTTGGCCTACTCCACTATCAGCCAGATCGGTTACATGTTCCTCGGTCTGGGAGTGGGCGCCTGGTCCGCCGCCATTTTTCATTTTATGATTCATGCCTTCTTTAAAGCCCTTCTCTTTCTTGGTGCCGGCGTGATTATTCTGACCCACCATCATGAGCATAACATGTTCAAAATGCGGGGAATCCGCAAACAATTACCAGTAACCTTCTGGACCTTCCTGATAGCATCCGGTGCCCTGGCTGCTTTCCCGCTGGTTACGGCCGGGTTTTACAGCAAGGATGCCATCATCTGGTATGCATGGTCCAGTGAACAGGGCAGCCCGCTGCTGTGGGTGGCTGGTTTTGTGGGCGCATTCATCACCGCCATCTACACCTTCCGCATGGTCTTTATCACCTTTTTCGGGGAGCCCCGTATGGAGGCGACCCACAAACCCGGTATCCGGCTAAAAATACCGCTGGTCGTGCTGGGCACTCTATCTGTCATCGCCGGATTTCTCAATCTTCCGGAAACAATGGGCCATTTCACTCCATTTTCGGACTTCCTGCACTTCGCGCTGCCGGCAGTGAGGACCTTTCACGAAACCCTGACCCAGGAATTCTTTTTCCAGATCTACACCGCCCTGGCTTCGTTAGTGGGAATTTACCTGGCCTATTTCTTTTTCATTCGTAAATTTGAATTTATCGTGCAATTTACCAAAACCACCTTTGGCGCAGCTCTTCAGCGCTACTGGTTCAGCGGCTGGGCCTTCGACTGGTTCTACGATCTTCTGTTTGTCAGACCCTACATTTGGATAGCGCGCATTAATAAAGAGGATGTCTTTGACCTGATCTACGACGGGATCGCAGCGATATCAAGAGTTTTCAATCGTATGTTCAGTTTTACGGAAAGCGGCAGAATCAGGGCCTATGCGATGAGTATCGTTATCGGTGCCATAATCATTTTAACAATCGCGGTGGTATTATGACACTAACTTTTTTATACCTTTGGTTTGTTATTGGCGGAATTTTGGCATGGATTTCCGGTCGCTGGAGCAAAAATTTTCCTCGCTGGATTTCACTTGGTTTTCTGAGCATTCACATGGCTGTTCTGATCATCATCTGGATTAAATATCTGGCCGCCCAGAGCGCCGGAATCCAGAGCGGCCCCTGGATCATGGAAATCAACGTGCCCTGGATTGCCCGTTTTGGCATACATTATTCCCTGGCGCTGGACGGTTTCAGTTTGCTGCTGATTGTGCTATCCAATTTTCTGGGAATTATGGCAGTGGCGGCATCCTGGGAAGGAATCCAGTACCGCATCGGATTCTTTCATTTCAACCTTCTGTGGATCCTGGCGGCCATTGTAGGCATTTTCCTGGCAATGGACCTCTTTCTGTTTTACTTCTTCTGGGAAATCATGCTGGTACCGCTTTATTTCCTGATAGGAATCTGGGGCCATGAAAATCGGACCTATGCCACATTAAAATTTTTCATCTTCACCCAGGCCAGCGGTCTGTTTATGCTGCTGGCTATTCTGGGTCTCTATTTTGTTCATGGAGCAAGCACCGGGATTTACACCTTCAACTATACGGACCTGCTCGGCACGCCCATGTCGGGCACCACGGCTTTCTGGCTGATGCTCGGATTTTTCATCGCATTCGGCGTCAAGTTGCCCCTCGTGCCTGTGCATACCTGGCTCCCCGACGCACACACCGAGGCACCTACAGCAGGCAGTGTGGACTTGGCCGGGCTGGTCCTCAAGGTGGGCGCATACGGTTTCATTCGTTTCATGATCCCGCTGTTTCCGGAAGCTTCTTTCAGTTTTGCTCCAGTGGCAATGATTTTGTCTGTAGTGGGCATCATCTATGGTGCGGTGGTTGCGTTCGGGCAGACTGACCTTAAACGGCTGGTAGCCTACACCAGCATCAGCCACATGGGCTTTGTCCTGCTGGGGGCCTTTGCATGGAATCAGCTTGCCTTGCAGGGAGCACTTATCATCATGCTGTCCCACGGGCTCAGCACTGGCGCTCTCTTTATTCTGGTGGGCGACTTGCAGGACCGCATCCACACCCGGGAAATGGGAAAAATGGGCGGCCTGTGGGATACCATGCCGCGCATGGGCGGCTATGCCATGTTCTTTTCCATGGCCTCACTTGGATTGCCTGGTATCGGAAATTTTGTGGGCGAAATTCTGGTCTTATTTGGCGTTTATCAGGTCAGTGTAACGCTGGGAATTATCGCCACCATCGGATTCATTGTCGCCACCATTTATTCCCTGTGGATCATACAGCGGGCCTTCTGGGGTAAAAACACTCAGAGCTGGAAACTGCATGATCATAATCCCCGGGAAGTCGCCATTATGGTAATAATGGTTGTGGGGCTGATGTGGATGGGCCTCTATCCGCAGACAATTTTGAACACTTCAAGGCAAGCATTTAAAAATATGCGGCAATATGTTTATAATGTTTTCCAGCCATACCATCAAAAATCTTCCGCATATCAGGTCAATCCCGCCAGGGACGAGATGACTGAAAAAAGCTTGAACACTGCTCAGATCAAACCAAAGGACGGAGATCAGAAATGACATCCGAAAATTTCAGCGCACTGTTACCTCTCATGGTCCTGGCGGCAACTCCCATTGTCATCATGATAAGCATTGCCATTCAGCGTAATCATGCCATTTCCGGCGTCCTTGCGCTTCTGGGTTTGCTGCTGGCATTTATTTCCCTGGCCTACCCGCTTCTTGTCCCGCCAGCAGCACGGCACATCCCGCCCCTGCTGTCAATGGACACTTACTCCGTATTCTATATTGGTTTGATGATTGCCGCTTCCTTTGTTTTAACGGCTCTCTCGCACGGTTACCTGGAAAATTATGAGGGCCGCAAAGAGGAATTTTATATATTGATAATCCTCGGCACTCTCGGTTCATCCGTGCTGGTTGCCAGTACTCATTTTATTTCGTTTTTCCTGGGTCTGGAAATCCTGAGCGTCTCTTTATACACCATGATCGGCTATGTTCGTGAAAACGAACAGTGTGTTGAAGCCGGCATCAAATACCTGGTGCTGGCCGCCGCTTCCTCTGCTTTTCTATTGTTCGGCATGGCGCTTGTTTATGCCGAATTGGGCTCGATGGCCTTTCCTGAGATTGCCCGCCGATTGGGAGCACCGGGATTAAACACCATGCTGATTCTCACCGGTTTTTCCCTTATCATTGTGGGCATCGGTTTCAAGCTGGGGGTGGTCCCGTTTCACATGTGGACCCCGGATGTGTATCAAGGCGCGCCCGCCCCGGTCTCCGGGTTCATTGCCTCCGTATCCAAAGGCGGAATGGTTGGCCTTCTTTTTCGCCTGTTTTTGGAATATCACATCACCCAATACAGCTCCATTGTGCTGGTATTCAGCATCATCGCCATCGCTTCCATGTTCATCGGGAATTTCCTTGCGCTGCTGCAGGACAATGTAAAACGGATCATGGCCTATTCATCGATCGCCCATTTCGGATACATTCTGGTGGCCTTCCTGGCCGCCGGGAATATGGGGATTGAAGCCGGAGCATTTTACCTGACCGCCTATTTTGTTACAATTATCGGGACATTTGGTACTATTACGATTCTCTCCGGAAAAGAGAGGGAAGCGGAAGAGATTGAAGATTACCGGGGACTTTACTGGCGCCATCCGTGGATCGCCTCAATATTCACGATTTTCATGTTCTCGCTGGCCGGCATTCCCCTCACTGCCGGTTTCATCGGAAAGTTTTATCTGGTTGCCGCGGGAGTCAATTCATCCCTGTGGTACCTGGTTATCATTCTGGTCATCAACAGCGCGCTTGGATTATATTATTATCTCAAGATTATTGTCTACATGTATCTCGAACATACCAATGAAGCAGAATCCGCAGAGAAAGCAGCCCCCCTGCCTCCCTCTGTTTCCGTAGTCAGCGGATTTGTGCTGGTGCTGGTCATCTTTTTCCTGATCTGGTTCGGAGTTTATCCGCAGAACCTGATGGTTATAATCAAATCTGCAATTGCGGGATTTGGATATGCCCCAATGATTACCGCAGGTCTGATTCCCTGAAAAAGTTGTTTTTCACCCCCTAAACAGAAAAAGAGCGGCCTTTTGGGGACCGCTCTTTTTTTGGTCAATCTCAAACGTCGCAATTTTTGCAGCCTTTATTCCTGCTTTAACATATTCCTGGCTTCCGGCATGCGTAAGCCGGAGAATGCTCCCAGCAGTCCCAGAAAAATGAAAACGCCGATCAGGAAATCCACGCTGATAAACTGAACAATCAGCCCCAGCAATCCGGACAGTAAGGTGAACACGCCGACAATAGTATTCGTAAACGCAACATATGTGGCGCGCACCTTTTCGGTGGTGGCATCAATCAGAAACGTTTTGCGTCCCAGCCTTACCCCGGCTTCAGCAAAACCGATCAGCAAAAATACAACTGCATAAATGTAGGCATAATGCCAGACATTGAGCAGCAGGCTGATTCCAATGGCCACAGCACCGGTGAGCGCTCCCATCAAACCGGCGTAAATCATCACCTTGCGGCTGGAAGTATCGGCAAATTTTCCCCAGAACGGGCTGCTGAACACTTTGGAAATTCCCACCGCAATCACAAAAATCCCAAATGAACTGAGCTGATTTCCCAGCAATTTCTGGGCATGCAGCACATAGAAAGGCGTTGCGATTTCGATGGAAAGCAGTGCCAGCCGGGTCAGAAGAAATCTGCGGTAACCCGGAAATTTTCTTACATTCTTGATGCCGGCTCTCGCTTCCAAAATAGCATTGCGGCCGCCCCCGGTGGCACCGGCCAGCTCTTTGATTCTGGAGAAAAAAAGGGCGCCAGCCAGCCACAGTACCGCCGCGATGAAAATCAGGATGAGATAGATGTGATAATCCGTTGAATTTCCGATCCAGAAACGAAGAATGATTCCCGCCGCAATGGTCAGAATTCCGCCGATGGTCGCCCGGTTCGCCAGAAGCCTTCCGCGCCGCCCTTTTGGAATGGTCTTGCCCGCCACGTCCTGGAAGGCGACCGAACCCACTCCGCTGGCCATGCTGAAAAGCGCCAGCAATCCGATAACGGCCAGACCGGCGTACAACGGGGGAAAGAAAATGATAGCAGGTATCATCAACATGAGCATGATGGCCTGCACCACTCCGGCACCTGCCCAGAACCACTTCCTCCTGGGAAACCTGCGGATCTGTCCGGACACAACCATCTGGGGGAGCAAGGATCCGGTTTGCCTCACCGGCATCAGAAAACCCAGCAGCAGGGCCGGCGCCCCGATGACATTGAAAATCCAGGGCAGTACCAGATTGGGACCCGCCAATTGCTCCGCCAGCTTGGTAGCCGATCCGTTCAGAACATTCAGGACATAGTTCCGCGGCACATTTGTGCAGGCTTCATCGGGAATGGATTGGCAGGCCCGGTCCTGGCTGTCATCCCCGCTCAAAATTTCATATACCGTATTAATGCGACTCTCAGTGGCCATTTTCCCGCAAAATTTCCCTGAGTATCATTTCAGATATCAGTTGTTTATTTCTGTCGAATTCACTCTGAATTATCAACCATTAAACACTGATTACGCGTCTGCAAATAAACCGTTCGGATCAGCCTTCCTCCTTCCTCACAACATTGATCAGGCTGCCTTCCAGAACCATTTCAATCTGCCGTTTGGTCAGAGAATGTTTCGTTTCGTAGGTCTGATTCCTGGTTTTATTCTGAATCCTGACCGATTCCTTTTTCTGGATCGCATCGCGGATATTTTCGAGAACCAGAACATCTTCCTGTTCAATTTTGTCATAGTCGCCGGGATTGACGAACTCCAGCGGCAGGATACCAAAATTGGCCAGATTCTGAAAATGAATACGGGAAAAACTTTTTGCGATGACTGCCTTCAATCCCAGGTGACGGGGCGCCAGCGCGGCATGTTCACGGCTGGAACCCTGTCCGTAATTTTTTCCTCCCACCACAAACGAGCCGTTTTTCTGGTATTTCATGGCCCGGTCGTAATAGGATGTATCCACCTGTTCGAAAACAAATTTGCTTATTTCCGGAATGTTGCTGCGGAAGGGAAGCACGCGGGTGCCTGCCGGCATGATCTCATCGGTGGAGATATCATCACCTACCTTAAGCAAAACAGGGCCTTCCAGCTTATCGGGCAGCGGATCAAATTTCCCGATTGGCTTGATGTTCGGGCCTTTCTGCAGCTCCACATCTTCATCCTCCGGGGCAGGTTCAGCCAGCATGTCCTTGTTGATGGTTATTTTGACCGGCTCTCTGAATTTGGGATATGCCATGTCCAGGGTCCTCGCGTCGGTGATGACGCCCGTCAGTGCAGACGCGGCAGCGGTCTCCGGACTGCAGAGATAGACCTGGTCTTCCCTAGTGCCCGATCTTCCCGGGAAATTCCGGGGCACGGTACGGAGACTGATTCTCCCTGTCGCCGGCGCCTGGCCCATCCCGATACAGCCATTGCAGCCGGCCTGGTGTATTCTTGCACCGGCATGAATTAATTTTTCCAGATAGCCATTTGCCGATAAATTTTCCAGAATTTGCCGGGAAGTCGGATTGATGTCGAATGATACACGGTCGTGAGTTATCCTGCCCTCAACAATCAGCGCCGCAATGGCAAAATCCCTGAATCCCGGATTGGCCGAGGATCCCACCATTGCCTGATAAATTTCCTTCCCCGCCACCTCTCTGACCGACACCACATTTCCGGGACTGCTGGGCAAAGCAATCAGCGGCTCC
>JARRQT010000030.1:43967-50573 GCA_037381445.1 Calditrichia bacterium | reverse complement strand
GATATCTCCGTTCCGTCGCGATGGGTGAACATGTTTAAAAAATCCGGATTGGATTGATTGACGCTGGCGATGGTGTTGTTCACTCCTCCTAAAAGATAGATGCTGATCAGCGGCACAGTGACAATAGCAAAAAACATGAGTGTGCCCTGAAAGAAATCGGTCCAGCTAACGGCCATAAATCCGCCCAGGAAGGTGTAACCGATGATGACGAGGACTCCGATAGTGAGCGCCCATACGTAGGGTAATCCAAAGACAGTATTGAACAGCTTGGCTCCCGCCACAAAGCCCGAAGAGGTGTAGATGAGAAAGAAAATGAGAATAAAGAAGGCGGACACGATCCGGATAATCTTGGTTTTGTCCCGAAACCTGTTTTCGAAATAATCGGGCAGGGTGATGGAATTCCCGGATATTTCGGTGTATATTCTTAATCTCCTGGCCACAAACTTCCAGTTCAGGTAGGTGCCGAGGGCGAGCCCCAGCGCTATCCACAATGCCTCCATTCCGGCGGAATAGGCAAATCCCGGCAGGCCCAGCAGCAGCCACCCGCTCATGTCTGAGGCCTGGGCGCTCATGGATGTTACCCAACTGTTCAATCCGCGTCCGCCGAGAATATAGTCGGAGATGTTGTTGGTCCGGTGGTAAAATATCCACCCGATCATCAGCATGAAAATAAGGTAAAGGGCAAAGGTGATCAGTATGCCGGCATTCCCTGAAATCATTCGTCTTACTCCCCTGTAATATGAACAGCAGGCGGAAATATTCCAGAAAGCATTATATTCAAAAATGCGGCAATTTTCCAGAAAAAATATAATGATTTATCAATCGCACGACCCGGGTGAAGACCACCGGGAAAAACGGCAGGCATAAGGGAAATCAAATTTGACGCCAAGAACCGCAGTCTGGCCCGGCGTCTTTAATAAATTCCAAATGTGATCGCAAATGCAAAACGTGCAAGTTGCGCCTGAATAGAGGATTGAAAATGGGGTACAAACTGAGTATAGAATGGGCATAGCGGAGGTTTTTCAGTCAATGCGTTTTAGGATGACCAGGGACAAGTCGTCATGCGGTCTGGCGTCGCCTACAAATGCAGATATCTCCGTCAAAATCTTCTCGCCGAATTTTCGGGCGGACAGTTCCCGGGAACGGTAGATCAGATCCTTCAGCCGCTTCTCTCCGAAAAAGACGCCCGCTTCATTCCTGGCTTCGGTCAGGCCATCGGAATAGGCCAGCAAAATTTCTCCTTTCTGCAGGGAAAGATGGTGCTCCGCGTATTTGGCGGAAGGCGAGAGACCCAGCGCATTATTTCCTTTGCGCATCTCCTCAATGCCGCCGTTTTTAATGTGAACGGGCGGCATATGTCCGGCATTGAGCAGTCGGATGTCGTTGGAATCGGGCCTGAATTCCAGATAAATCAGGGAGGCGAAACTGTTGGGAAGTCCGTCGCGGTAAAATATTTTGTTGAGTTTCGCGCCCAGCTCTGCCAGCGATGACAGGTCGGGAGCAACGGCGCGAAGGGTGGCCTGCAGCTTGGCCATAAACAGGGCGGCGGCCAGTCCCTTGCCGGAGACATCCCCCAGGGCCACACCATAGCGCTGATTGTCAATCTCCAGAAAATCCACCAGATCCCCACCTACCTCATTGGCGGGATGGGTAAAGAGCCAAAGAGACCAGCCGGATATCGGCGGAAAGCTCACCGGCATAAGGGCATTCTGAACAGCACGTCCGGCCATAAGTTCATCCCTGGCGAGCAATTTGTCCTTCAGCTCCAGCATGAGGATGAACACAATGATCAGGAAACCCAATATGTTGGTGTCGTTTTGATACTGCACCTGGCCTGCGGAAATTTGAAACTTGCCGGAAAAAAAGATAAAAAACACTCCCAGAAGCAGGAGAATCCGACGCACGGGCGTAAGTTTCAGGAACAGAATTTTCAGCATCCACACGAACATAAAGAACCATCGCTTCAGCCGTTTCATTTCCAGTAAGCGTTCCTGATGGTCCTTGTCGAGGTAGAATTCCTTCAGTTCCCGCCAGTCGCGTTTCAGCGTTCTTCTGAAATCGCCGCGGCGGATATCGCTCCAAATGGTTTTTCCCAATTTGGGTTCATCGTGATTTTTCGTGTTCATTTTCCCTTCGGTCTTCCGAATAAAATCTTTTAAAAATATCAGTTAGACATACGATAATTGAGACATTATGTTCGGATAAAAATATATTCATTGCAGCTATGAAGCTTCATCTTTTATGAGGGAAAAAATGCGGATTTTATCCTTCAGGCAAATTGGGGATGTGAAACGCTTCTCACCCAGCAGGGCATTCATCTTTTCAGGAATTTCCGGATCAGATCCAGGAAAGGAATGTCCCCAATCGAAATTGTATATTTCCTGCACATTGTCAAACTTCCAGTCCGTGCAGAAGATTTCTTCTTTCTCCGGTCTGAAGCGGCTGTTTTGAATGGCCTGCAGTGCCTGATTTAATACGCTGGTTTCATCATTAAAAAGGCGGAAAAACTGCTCCACCTCTCCATCGGGAGTCGGCTCCAGTATCACGACCAGTCCGCCGGGACGAAGCACCCGGTACGCCTCTGTCAGGGCGGCGCGGCTGTCCTGATGGTGCAGGGAAAAGGTGAAAATAACCGCATCGAAGGATTCATTCTCAAATTGCAGATTTTCACCGGAGCCGATACGAATATCGGCATTCCTGACGGATTGTCTTGCTGCCCGGATTCTTACCTCATCGGGATCGATGGCAAAGACCCTATGCGCCTTCGCAGCCAGAAAGCCGGTAAACCGGCCATCCCCGCAGCCGATTTCCAGTACCGTTTTTCCTTCCAGCCGGCAGAATTCTGCAATTTTTTTAAATTCGGTCCGGTTTTTATCCCGTTCCATTTGCCCTCCGGGAACCGCTTGACATGAAAACAATTCGATTCATTCTGTGTTGTCCCGTCCCATGAAGATTTCTCTGAATTTTTCGGGGACCGGCACCGTTTTTCTTTCGGAATAATCATAAAAAGCGATACGGGTTTTTGCCCTCGCCACTTCTTTTCCGGTCCCGGTATTGCTAAGCAGGTAAACCAAATCGCAGGCGTTTTTGCTGAAATCATTGGCGGTGATTTCTATGCTCAGCAGATCGCCGTAAAAGGCCTGCGATTTATAGACAATCACCGAATCGGCCATGATAATTCCCCGGCCTTCCACATCCTGCTCGGAAAATCCGTAATGCGCCAAAAACCTGACCCGCGCCTCATGAATCAGGGAGAGCACCGAATCATTTCCCAGATGTCCTCCGTAATTCAGGTCGGTAATACGAACGGATATTTTTGTGGAAAATAGAAATTTTTCAGGAAGTGTTATTGTTGCCCGTGCCATAATTCCTCTTTTAACAATTTTCTTGAATAATAAAATTACTATCCCAATTTAGTTCCGGGTAAAATCGACAAAAGTTAATAGCTGGCAGCCCAAAAGGGAAAATGAAATTCATTTTTTTGATTCAATATAAAGAAAAAAGAAGTCAATTTGAGCGTTGGCGGCCAGAAGACTGGTGAACAAATTGCAAAGGAATTCGTTTTAATCTTGTCCCGGGAATAATGGGCAAAGTCTCAAGGCCTCTTTTTTTGTCCGGATACGGGAATTCGATTTTTAAAATTATTTTTGCAGAGTATTTAACGTAATAGATTTGAAAGTCCTTTTTTGGATAATGCTTAAGAGCAGAGAAAGAAGCGGCAAATGAAGGCAGAATATTTGCAGGTTATTTTGTTGGATATTAAACCTGGATAAAACAGGAGGTGCATGAAGTGAAGAGACTTATTGTTCTGATTCTTATTTCCGCATTTCTGATCACATTGCTGGGTTGTGCGGCCAGCAACAAGACCAAGGGCGCCGGCATTGGCGCAGCGGCAGGCGGCGTGGCCGGCGCCATCATTGGAAAGCAGGCGGGGAATACCCTGCTGGGTGCTATTCTTGGCGCGGCGGTGGGCGGTGCAGCCGGCGCGTATATCGGCAATTACATGGATAAGCAGGCTGCCGAAATGAAAGCGGACCTCAAGGATGCCACCGTTACGCGGGTAGGGGAGGGAATTAAAATTACCTTCAATTCCGGACTGCTATTTAATGTGAATTCCGCCGCCCTCCAGCCGCAGAGCAAAGTAGAGCTTCAGAAACTGGCCCGCATCCTTGAAAAATATGACAACACCAAAATTCTGATTGAAGGCCACACCGATAACACCGGTTCCGAGGAGTATAATCTGGAACTGTCCCGGGAAAGGGCCCAGTCGGTGGAAAATTACCTGGCTACCCTGGGTGTTGATCCAACCCGATTTACCATTATGGGATACGGAGAGTCTCAGCCGCTGGCCAGCAATGCCACCCCGGAAGGACGCCGGCTCAACCGCCGCGTCGATATTGCGATAATGGCAAACAATAAGCTGAAAAAAATCGCAGAAGAAAAAACCGGTTGATTGATTAAAAAGGCCGGACCGGAATCGAACGGCTCCCGCCGCTGTTTGCGGGAGTCATCCGCTGTCTGAACCTCAGCTATTTTGGGATCGTAAGTTTTCCCTTAACGCCTGATATTTTCTTTCAAAACAGGAAGAAATAGGCCAGAATCCCGACGACGGACAGAAATCCCATAAAGATAAAAGAGATGCGGTACTGGTCGTTTTTCCGGCGATGCCGGCTGGCATTGAGAATAAGGCTGGCAACGCTGATCACCAGCCCGCCCATCATCAGGTAGAGAATGTCGCGCGCCAGATTCATATCCCAGGCATTGCGAAGCTGGATATTGAAACTCCGATCGAAAAATGTTTCGGTTTGCGGCTTGGCGTTACCCAGAATGATAAGCGCCGCCAGCATTATCAGCCAGCCAACTGCGCCAAACCATCTGAGCGCCTTGAGCCGAACATCCGGCCCTTTTCGCCGGTCGGGGTCTATTCCCGGACGATATGGTGACATAAGCGTACCTCCTGTTCGCCTTAATTTCCAATACAGCACAATCTATAATGTGAGAGGCAATCCTCCAAAAAACGGAAGGTCTCCCACAGATCATATTTTTTATTATCGACGGATGTGAGTGAAATTATAACTATTTTAAAAACTGATCCATAAATTTGGTCACCGCTTTCCAGTATTCTGCATGTCCGGGCGTTGAGCGCCAGAGTGCGCTGGAACCGTGCCGTCCTGCTGCCTTGGGAATGAAATAGGTTTTTTTCCCGGAGGGAATTGCCTGGTAAATCGGCCACCAGCGGTCTTTCTCATCTCTGGCGGAGGTGATGAAAACCGGGATGGTGATATGCTGTGCGCTCTCCGTGATATAGGTTTTGCTTTTTCCGAGTTTGGTGAAATATTCGCCGGGTGAAAAAGCCAGCACGCCGTTCGCTATATCGGGATGGTCGCCGGCGATTTTCAAAACCAGCGAAGCGGAATAGGAGCTTCCCCACAGAATGAACTTACCCTTTGCGTAATGCTGCTTGGAATAATCGATGGCAGCCATCATATCCGGGAGCGCATCCAGGTAGGTCATCGCCCGTCTCTCCTGCGAAGCCAGTAAGGCAACCTGGTTGACTACCCCGTTCACCTGGTCACCCGATCGCTGGTCGATCGCCATGGCATTGAAACCCAATTTGTTCAGCCTGGGCGCAATTTCCCGGTACTCACCCCGGCTGTAGCCGGCCTGATGAAACAGGATGATAAACGGCGCCGTATCGGGATGGGCGATATAGACATCGGCGGTAATGGTTAAGCCATCCTTTGACGGAAAAGTGATGGTCCTGAAGGGTTCGGCCATCAAAAGCGTCGAAAGAAACATCGTTAATATTAAGGCAGACATCTTCATATTCGAACTCTCCTTATAAATGAATATCGTAATTCCGGCTAAAAATCTTCCTGCCGCCAAGTCGAATTAGCCGGCGCCCCCGGAAGCGCCCCCGCCGCCACCTCCGCCTCCGCCGGAAGCGCCACCGCCGGCGCCTGATGAGGAACTCATGGAACTCGACGCGATGCTTACCATGGAAGAGACGGCATGGGCAAATTCAACCGGCGAGGCATGCGCGCCCGCGGCGTAGTAATACCAGGGGAAATAAGTCCGCTGCTGTTCTGCCGGAACCTGGGCCAGAAGTTTTTCAATGGCCTTATTTCCCACCCCGAAGGCCAGCGCGTAAATAAGATAAATCTGTATCTGGCTCAACCAGCCGGTATTCATATCGTTGACGAACAAATATTTTTTCAGATAGCGGCGCAAAGCCTCCCACTTATTTCTTTTCTCGCGGATGTCCGGCGTGTAGCGCAGTATCGTGAATGAGAGGCCGAAACAGATGATCCCCGCGAAGATTGCAATGAAACCGGGATCGCCAAGATAGGTAATAACCAAAATGCCGCCGGCTATTACCAGAATGGATATGATTATGGAAATTACCGTTCCGCGAATGCTCGGTTTATCCCACATTTTCACATCTTCATAATAGGGTTTCAGCAATTTTTTCCAATCCTGGAACCATTTCCGAACCATTGTTGAATGTTTGGTGAAGGCCTTGATATCCACTTCCCCGTTTTCAGGTTCCAGATCGGTGAAAATAAAATCGATGAGGGACTTCTCAAAATCAAGCAATTCGTCCTG
>JARRQT010000030.1:12002-43918 GCA_037381445.1 Calditrichia bacterium | reverse complement strand
TTTTTTTGATTGATCTTCATTATGAAATGAGGCGCATCCGAACGCCACCATTTCTTTTCCGCCGGCATACGCTGTTCGATTGACAAAAATCCCCGGCGGGCCAGATCAAACAGGGTGGAAGCCAGCGCATTGCCGTTGACCTGCTTATTATAATAAAGGGCACTGACCACCGCAGGGATTTTCTCTTCCGGCAAAGCGGAATCAAATTTCTGGTTGTAGGGAACCGGGAAGCTCCGGCCGTATTTCCGGTAAAGCACCATGAGCGAAATGAAGCCGAAGATCGACAGAATCAGGGAAACCGGCCAGGCTTTCTCTTCATTAACCTTCCTGCGATGCAGTTCTTCGATGGCTGCCTCTCTTTGTTCATTTGCCCGGCGCGCCCATGCCGCCTCCTGGGCCATGATTGAATTCAGTTGGGCCCCTGCAAGTCTCTTCCGCACATCGGGGGCCCATTCATTGGGGAAAACCACCCGGGCTTCCCAGAACTGTTGGGCAGGAAGCGGACTGACGGACATTCTTATATAATTGCCGGAAAAATCGATTTTTCCCCAGAGCGGGCCGTGGGCCCATATTTTCACCTCATCAGGTGTGGCGGGCCGGGGCAGACTGATGGAAATGTCCACATTGCCGATTCGCTTGGCGTTGTCCACCCCGATAAACTGGTAATAGAATTCGGCGATATCGTCATACGCCGTTACGGCATCGGCCACCAGGTAGCGCAAGGTAAAGGTCCGGGATTCATTTCGCGCCCGGTAATACCAGCGGGCGTAGAATTCATTCCCATCTTCCCGGGTATAAAAAGTGCCGGGCTCTTCGCCAGAACTCCGCCTGTATTCTTTACCATTTTCGGTAATGCTGAAATTTTGCACGTTACCGATACGGTTGAGCGGGAGGCGGTAATCGGCCCACGAGAAGCTTCCCTGAAAATGGTAGGTCCGCGATTCCTCGACGCGGAGGCTGCCGTCCTCAAGAATATTTGCCCGGACAGAAATATCACCGATGCTGTAACTTTTGGCGGCGGATACAGGTGGGATTCCCAGCAGAAGAAAAGACAGTGCCAGGGTAAGCAGGATGAGAAGAAACGAGAATCTGCCGGCACATTCCGAAATTGCCGCGGTTTCCGGCGTGCAACCTTTGCAGCTCTTTTTGGGGTGTTCAAAATATCTTTTCATTCCTTTGGCCCCGATATTATTATCGTATTGAATAAAATAAAATTTTTCAGCCGGAAGCAACATCAAGAATCATCATAATTGCAGAACCGGCATATTGTCCCGGTAAGTCCCCACGCCCACGGCAAACTGGCGGCCGGCAGGGCCTCCACAACCGGATTCAGATATTCAAAAAAGATCATCAACGTGATGTCCTGAAATGTTAAACTCATGGTTTAAATCTGCGCTTTTCTGCCAGGGCAGGTCCCGGCATTGCTGATCAGCAAATCAAGTTGCCCTGTCTTCCGTCCTGCGATCCGCGACGGTAACGAATTTAGTGCTCATGGATTTGCCCTGAATTTGCCTTCCGGCGGCCAGTTCTGATTCTCAATTAGAATTTCTTTGGCTTTTTGAAAAGCAATGGCGCGATGGCTGATGCGGTTTTTTATCTCGTCACCCATTTCGGCAAAGGTGCGAGTGTAGCCGTCGGGAACGAACAGCGGATCATACCCGAATCCTTTATTTCCTCGCAATTCATGTATGATTTTTCCACGAACGATTCCCTCCGCCGTTTTTTGAGCCCCGTCCGGGAAAACAATGGCCACCACGCACCTGAACTGCGCGCCCCGCATTTCGTCCGGATAGTTCTGCAGCGCCGCCAGCAGTTTGCGGTTATTGGCTGCGTAATCATGCTCCGCTCCGGCAAAACGGGCGGAATAAATTCCGGGAGCCCCGTCCAGCGCATCCACTTCCAGACCAGAGTCATCGGCGAGGATCAGCAGGCCGGTATGCTGAAAAACGGCATGGGCTTTAAGAAACGCATTTTCCCGAAAAGTCTGGCCGTTCTCCTCAATGGGCGGGATTTCGGGGAAGGATTTTAAAGATAACAATTCCGCAGGGACATCTCTTAAAATTTCAGCAATCTCCCTGAATTTATGTTCATTGGCTGTTCCAATAACAATTTGCACTTTTTTCTGCATCATCCGCTAATTCTTCCATGTTTCCATTAATGCCGCGTATTTATTTAGCAACTCTTCCGCATCGCGATCACTGTACGCATCCACCTGTATATAAAAAGAGGCTTTTTCCTTATCCGGGATAAAAAGGACAGAGCCATTTTTTTCTGCCATACGAACACCATCGATGAGAAAGCGCTTTTTGCCTTCGGTGTGTTTCATGATGTTGCGCATCACCTGGCCCTTCTTTTCCCAAGGGCAGGGCACTGCCACTGTTTTCATGTGGAGCGCAGGAATGGTTTCCAGCTCCTCCTCCAGCGATTTTCCCGAGATGGCGATCATCTCCAAAATCCGGGCGATATTATACATACCATCGCTGGTAAAATTGAAATCACTGAAAATGAAGCCGCCCCGGGTACCGGCCGCAAAAGGCACTTTTTCCTTAAGAACCGCATTCATCAGGCCCTGATGGTCGCTGGTGGTATAAATCAATTCGCAATTGTGCCTCCTGCAGATCTCTTCCATATAATTATTGATATCCACAGTGAAGGCGATCTGCTGGTATTTATAGGTTTCAATAACCATCTGTGAAACCAGCAGCGCCAGCCTCTGCTGATCGATGGATTTCCCCTTGTCGTCCACGACCCGGATTTTTTCAGCGCTGGCATTGAGAATAAAGCCCAGGTCCGCTTCCAGAATGGGCACAATTTTCTGCAATTCCTCAATGGATTTTTTAAGGGTGTTGGGTTCATTTTCCAGCCGGTGCCCTTCGAGGAATGCGTTCAGCGCGACGACATTCACTCCCAGCCGTCCGAGAATGGCAGGGAGGATGGTGGATGCGCCGCCGAATGAGAAATCGATTACCACCTTGAATTTTTGTTTCCGAATCGCTTCCGCATTCAGGGAATTCAGAAAATTAAATTGATACTGCTCTGTGACGCGTATCGGAAAATCGATCTGTCCGATTCGGTCGCTGGGGGCCCGGAAAAAATCCTCTCCGAAGAAGAGCCGTTCAATTGCTTTCCTTTTATTCACGGGAAGATCGTTGCCGTCCCGGTCCAGAAAAACGATTTCCACGTATTCCGGGTGACGCGGCGAAAGCCGGGAAATCACACCGGCGGCTGCCGGAAATGAACGCAGCTGATGCCGCATAATGGGAATGGGCACATTGCGCAGGTCAAAAACGCTGATGCCCGTTGACATGAGCCCGTTGATAATGCCGCGGTTTACCATGCGGCAGGCGGTACTGCTGTCCCGCGCGACGAGTACTGTCTTCCCCATCCCGGCCATGGCGCCCAGCGCCGCGCCCAACTTGGAGGCGAATTCAGGCGTTATTTCACTATTGACCAACCCGCTGACCTTCGACTCGGTAAACAGCTCACGCAGCCAGCGATCCCCCAGAATGATGCTGGAAGTGACTGTGGCCCCTTCTTCCACTTCTTTCTGCGGCCAGATTTTGATATTGGCTTTAACGGTAGCCTGGGCTCCGATTTCAACCTCATCGCTGATAAAGCAATTCTCGGAGATGTAAACCGATTTTCCCACATGGCTGCGATATCCCACTACATCTTTGGTGAGATTGGCCTGCTCGTCAACCTTGGTGTAATCCCACAGGACAGAATCCTGTATCCGCGAATGATTCTCTATTTTGCAGTGGGCGCCGATTACGCTGTTTTTGATGTTGACTTCTTCTTTTATCCTGCAGTGCGGGCCGATCACCGAGGGGGCATGAATTTTTGCCGTGGGATCGATCTGCGCGGTCTTATGAATCCATATTCCATCCTGCCGGTCGTATTCTTCCATATTCAGTTTGACTTTTTGTTTCAGGGCGTCACTGTTAGCCAATTGATATTCGTTCAAATTGCCGATATCTTTCCAGTACCCCTTTGCCACATATCCGTATAAAGGAGCGCCGGCCCGCAGCATGGCGGGAAACAGGTCTTTGCTGAAGTCGAACTCTTCGCCGGGAGGAATACGCTGGAGGACTTCCGGTTCCAGGATGTAGATGCCGGTGTTGATAGTATCACTGAACACCTGCCCCCAGGAAGGTTTCTCCAGAAAACGCGTGATTTTGCCCGCGTGGTCGGTGATCACCACGCCAAACTGGAGAGGATTGGGATGATGGATTAATCCGATAGTAGCTTCCGCACCTTTCTTTTCATGGAATTCGATAATTTTGTTTAAATCGAAATCGGTAAGCACATCGCCGCTGATGATGATGAACCGTTCGTTCAGAAACTCCTCCGCATTTTTAACGCTGCCGGCGGTGCCGAAATCGGATTCGGCCTGCACATAACGGAGATTGATTCCCCATTTTTTTCCATCTTTAAAATAATCAGTGATGATGTGGGGCTGGAAATAGAGGAGTGCGTTCACATCGCGGATGCCGTATTTCTTTAATAGAAGAATGATATGTTCCATCATTGGCTTATTGAATACTGGCGCCATTGGTTTCGGTATGTTGTAGGTGAGAGGCCGCAGGCGTGTACCAAAACCGCCCGCCATGATTACCGCTTTCATTGCTTTTTCCCTCCTGATTTATCTGTTAAAAGATCGGAATAGCTTTCCGGAACAGGATGAAATTCAAAACCGGACAAAAAGGCCTGTATCTCCGCCAGATTCCGCTGTGCTTCTTGTTCGCTGGTGTCTCCGTTCACCACGGATTCGAATTCCAGGAATTCCCCCAGGCCTTCCACCCGGTCCAGGTGTATGCGGACGTTTCGAAACATAAGAAGCGTCCGGACTTTTTTAACGATCAATTTCCTGCCCAGTGCCATTCCCAGAATGTTCGACAAATCTTCGGCCTTATCCGATCGGTAGATGAAATAATTACTCTCTCTTGCCTGATCGGAGTTGTCTCTCCGGTAAAAAATAAGCTGTGAGTCCGTATCGTCTTCCAACCTGAGTTTTAAGCGGCCATTGGGTATATTATAATAAATGTCCTGTTGTTCCCGCTGCCACACACGTTTGACTTCATCCGCGCCGGATAGAAAATTTTGCAGTTCCTGAATGGATTTTACCCTGTATTTGATCTCTATGTTTTTCATAAATCCCTGCTTGTAAGAAACGGTACAGGATAAAGTTAAAGGTGAGCTTATATCACCGCAAGATGATTTTGTGCAAAAATTATTGCAGGATGAAAAAATGAAGGGGTATAGGGGAGAGATACAAAAAGTTAATAAGGACGAGAAGGAGATCGGTGATGAAGGCAAATATCTCCCTCCCGTCGAGTATTTGTTAAGCCTATTTAGAAAAGATTAGCCGTCTCACCATGGTATGCCGTCCGCTTTTAATCTGGCATAGATACATGCCGGAAGCGCAGGTCTGGCCGGTGTTGTCTTTTCCGTTCCAGCGGAGGGTGTGAATGCCCGAAGCGAAATGCCCGCTGGCCAGGTTGCGGACGACCTGGCCGTTGATGTTGAAAATAACCAGCTCGGCTTCGGCATCCCTGGGGAGGGAAAATTTGATAATTGTCTCGCTGTTAAAGGGGTTGGGATGGTTCGGGAACAATTCGAATGAGGAGCCCACCCGAGAGGGCGAAGGGATATTGATGCCCGTGGCGCCAAGATTGACGCTGGTTGAATCCCATTCCCGGGAAGGACTCTTGAACCCGGCATTTATGGTATATTCGCCCGCAGAGGGAGCGGATAGTGTAAAGGGATTGTCAGTTGTGCTGTTAATGACGTCAACCACCGTTCCGCTTTGATCCACCAGTTCCCCGGCCACCGCTCTGCCGGCCTGCACACCGGTGACTGTTACCTGCACCTGCAGATTGTTGAGAGGCGTAGCGGAGACAAGTCCGCTCTGGAAAGTGTGACAACTGCCGCCGGAACAGCCCGGTGCGCTTCCATTGAAACTGGGCTGCATCAGAAACGCTGAAAATATGATAAACATTCCGAATATAATTGCCAGTAATCTTAACTTCATAGGATCCTCCTTGTTTTTACGGTTTGCTATGTCAATCTCCATGCCAAAGGGCATTTTGCTGTGGTTTACTGATCGTGGAAAATTTAAACAATGTTATTTGGCCATTTACGGGAACGGAAATACGATACGGCAATGCAAACATTTCCATCCTTACATATGATTATATGAGTGTCTGAATATGAATGTGCTATATTTTTACATTCCCCTGCTCATGACCCCGACCAGATTTTTGCCTCAAAAAAATGCTTCCCCGCCGAGAATTTTGGAGTCTTGACTTTTCCGGAAATATCAGTTATATTTTTCGGCTCAAATATTTAATTGAATATTTGAGGTATTTCGGGGCGTAGCGCAGCCTGGTAAGCGCACCTGCCTTGGGAGCAGGGGGTCGCTGGTTCAAATCCAGTCGCCCCGACCACTGAATAAGCTCCCTTAGCTCAGTGGATAGAGCAGCGGCCTTCTAAGCCGTTGGTCGGAGGTTCGAATCCTCCAGGGAGCGCAGCTTAAGATTTGCGTTGTTGCTTTCGGCAAGTTTGTTCTTTAAATTTCCGGGCCGGATTCAAACCGGCACATGGTGGATGTAGCTCAGTTGGTTAGAGCACCAGGTTGTGGCCCTGGGGGTCGTGGGTTCAAATCCCATCATCCACCCTTTTTGAAAATGTCTTGTTTTTGGGTGTTCGGAACATTATATTTTTCGCCCTCTTGAAGAGAGAGGAAAACTGCTCCCATCGTCTAGAGGCCTAGGACACTGGCCTTTCACGCCGGCGACAGGGGTTCGAATCCCCTTGGGAGCGCCAAAATAAAAGGGCTGAGAAAACCAGCCCTTTTTTTATCAACAAATTCCTCTGCATTCATCTCGCATCCGGCTCATCGAAACAGGAGTCCTTTACAGGCAGAATTAAAATCCATGCGACGGTGAATTTTCAAAACAGATATTCTTCTTTCCTCTTAAAAGGTGCTCTGTATCAATCCGCCGTCAACCTGAATGGAGGCGCCGGTGAGATAACCGGCCCTGTCGCTGCACAGAAACGCTGCAACATCACCGATCTCCTCCGGACTGCCATACCGTCCGGCGGGGATACTTTTCTGGATCTTTCCCGCATATTGCTCAATTGTTATTCCCAGCTCTTTGGACTTTATGCTGTTGAGTTCCTTCTGGCGGTCGGTGAGAATATGACCGGGAAGCAAAGCATTGATGCAAATTCCATACGAAGCATATTCATTTGACAGGGTCTTGGTGAGTGCCGAAATTCCGGCGCGCAATGTGTTGCTGATGGCCAGTATATCCACGGGTTGTTTCGCGGCCAGGGAGGTGATATGCAGAATTCTACCCCATTTCTGCTTTTGCATATCGGGGATCACCAGGCGGCTGAGGCGCACCACATTCATCAGCGTGGACTCGATTCCGTGCAGCCAGCGGTCCTCGGTGAGCTCCATGAAGCGCCCGGCGGGCGGTCCGCCGGTATTGGTTACCAGAATATCAATTGTGCCCAGTGCCTTTTTGGTTTCCTGATACCACCTGTTCAGATCCTCGGACCGGCTTACATCGCAGGGGAAGGCCAGAATTCTGGCTGCGCCAGCTTCTTCCTGCAGCTCCCTCCGGGTATTTTCCAGATCGGAAACCGTTCTGGCGCAGATAGACACATGGCAGCCCTCTTTCAACAGAGCGCAGGCGATTCCCCGGCCGATGCCCTTACTGGCCGCAGCTACCATTGCAACACGGTTCGCGAGTTTTAAATCCATATCTCTCCTCCCATTTTATTTTGCTATGAGAACTTAAAATCCAAGGAGACCGGATTCCGCACTGCTCTTGATTTCCGCTTCAGGTGAATTGAATTTAGTGAAAATAGAAGTGCATGCCCAGCGCGGCATTCAGATCGAATTCGGTGGCTGGCGTCAGATTGAGTATGGGTACGATCTCCATGAAAAAGTCAAGCGGGATGTCCGTGAAAAAGAATGTGGTCCCCAGCGGGAAACGAATCCCCAGTTTGCTGTCATCTTCGAATTTGATTCGGCCGCCGATGCCGTAATATATGGGGATTTTGTTTTTTTCGACCTGGAAAGCGCTGAAATTGTGGACCAGATAATCGGCGTGGAAATGAAAACTGCTCTCATTCCCCAGAGACCAGGCGATGGCCGCATCGATGGCGGTTTTGCCGCTCTGCCAGCTTTTGATGCTGATGCCTGTAGGCTCTCCCAGAATGATTCCTACCCCAAAGCCCGGATTTTTGGCCAAGCACTGGCCGGCGACCAGGGGAAGCAGAAGGAGCGCAGCAAGAAAGAGGTGAAAGATTGAGTCTTTTATTTTCATAAATGCAACCCTGAAGTTTTGTTCATGAGAAACATTAATATTGTCCCATGGAAGGATCGATTTCGCTGGCGAATGCCGCCAATCCTCCTTCCATGCTGTAAACATTCTGCCAGCCGTGCTTCCGCAGCCAGGCAGTGACCTCTGCGCTGCGCACCCCATGGTGGCAGACAACCACAATCTCGGTTTCCTTATTCAGGGCCGCCTCCGGCAGCGCGTCCATTTGCCGCGTCGATAAAAGGCTGAGCGGCGCCAGTTCCACTGCTGGGTGGTCGATTCTGGCATACTCCAGTTCCCGGGGCTCCCGCACATCCAGAAGGACCAAGGAATTTTGACTGTTGAGTTTTTCCGCAACTTCCTGCACCGTAATTTCCGGTGCATTATATATATTGGCCATGTTCAATTTTCTGCTTTAAAGAGAAATAGCTCAGCTTAATTTTTCTTTCAGGAATTCAAATACTTTATCTTTGCTGATCCGGATTTGTTCCATGCTGTCCCGTTCGCGCACGGTGACGGTGCCATCTTCAGCGGTCTGGCTGTCCACGGTAATGCAGTAGGGTGTGCCTGCTTCATCCTGCCGGCGATAGCGGCGCCCCACCGAACCGGATTCGTCATAGAAAACCTTGAAATCTTTGCGCAGTCCGTTGACGATTTCATGGGCCGCTTCCGGCATTCCGTCCTTTTTAACCAACGGGAAAACGGCTGCTTTGATGGGCGCGATCTGGGGCTTGAGGTGAAGAACGACCCGTTCTTCCTGCTCCTCGTAAGCGTCAACCAGTGCCGTGAGCATCAGCCGGTCCACGCCCGTGGATGTTTCCACCACATAAGGTATATATTTTTCGCCGGCGTCCTGATCAAAATAACGCAGGTCCCTTCCCGAATAATCCTGATGGCGTTTCAGGTCAAAATCCGTCCGGTTATGAATCCCCTCGATTTCGCTCCATCCGAAGGGGAATTCGAATTCGATATCAAAAGCGGCCTTGGCATAATGGGCAAGCTCCTTTTCGCTATGCTGATGGAAGCGAAGCTTTTCCGAACGGACGCCCAGCCGCTCATACCAGGCGATCCGGCGTTCCTTCCAGAACTGGAACCATTCTTCATCAGCGCCGGGTTTTACGAAAAACTGCATTTCCATCTGCTCGAATTCGCGGGTGCGGAAGATGAAGTTGCCGGGTGTTATTTCATTGCGGAAGGCCTTTCCGATCTGGGCGATGCCGAACGGCACTTTCTGACGACTGGCTTCGCGCACATTGTGGAAATTTACGTATATTCCCTGCGCGGTTTCGGGCCGCAAATAGACTATATTGGCGGCATCTTCCACCGGCCCCATAAATGTCTTAAACATGAGATTGAATTGCCGGGGCGCGGTCAATTCTCCGCCGCAGTTGGGACAGCCTTTTGTGATATCTATCTGATCCGCCCGCCAGCGCATTTTGCATACTTTGCAGTCCACCAGCGGATCGGTAAAGCCTTCAATGTGGCCCGACGCTTCCCACACTTTGGGGTGCATCAGAATACTGGCATCAATCCCTTCAATGTCGTCCCGCTCATAAACCATGGACTTCCACCACAGTTCTTTGATGTTCTTCTTCATTTCAATGCCCAATGGACCATAATCGTAACAGCTGTTCAAACCGCCATAAATTTCGCTGCTCTGAAAAACAAAGCCCCGGCGTTTTGCCAGAGAAACCAGTTTGTCCATCACGGTCGGTGCGTTATTCTTCGCCAAAATCTTGCCCCTTTTTTAAATGCTACTTATTTCCATTCTTTTTTATAACTCAATAATATAAACAAAAAAATTCTGGTTCATATTCTCGCGAATTTTCAATGACCCGGCAATCAAAAATAAAATCCGATCATTTGCTGGCAGAAGCTGGTTATTCAAATGTTTCTGATGGCAATTCCGGGTCCCTTTCCGCCTATAATTTTAGCTGGGAAATATAATTAGGGAATATACATTTTCAAAGATTTTAATTGAAGGGTCTGATCGGTGTGATAGTTGATGTGGGCAAGCAGCATTTCCAGCAGCGGCCGGTAGCTCGTATCCTCCGGGACGTTTTGCAGAAATTGATGGAGTTCTTCGGGGGAAGTGTCCTGCAGATTGACCAGCAGTTCCCATTGGAATCGTTCCAGCCAGTATGGCCGTTGGATCAACTCGCTGCGGCAGTCCGGACAAATGACCGCGCCGTTCACCAAGTCCACCTTCAGGGGAAATTTCCGTGGTTCACGTCCGCACACCCGGCATTCACTCGAATTCCATCCGAAACCAAGATAATCGCTCACAAATAAAATGAAGCGGAAAAGGTGCAGCCGCGGATGGGAGCTGTCCTTGCGGTTCAGCGATTCCAGCAGGCGGACGGTGAACTGAAAGAGCGGCCGGGCCGCCTCGTTGTAATGAACAAATGCTTTTATGATTTCCATCATGGAATAGGCAATGGCTGTGGCGCTGAGGTCTTCGCGGATATTGCTGTAGGGATCGGTCAATGCCGCCTGAGAAATGATCTGCAGCCCCCGACTTTCCCGTACCGAGATAACCGCTTCTATACGGTTCAGGTTTTCCAGCACGCCACGGAATTGACTTTTGGGCCGCATGGCCCCTTTGGCAATCACCTTTAAGTACCCTTTTTCTTCGCAGAAAAGATGAACAATTTTGCTGGTATCGCTCCAGCGCATGCTCTGAACAACAAGGGCTTCTGTCTTAAGGGTCTGCATCGCGGAAAGCCTGGATTACGAGTAAAATTGCAGGAAGAAGGAAAGAAGTGAAAAGTAGATCAGGAGTCCGAATACGTCATTAAAGGTGGCGATGAAGGGACCGGTTGCCAGCGCGGGATCGATGTTCAGCTTTTTGAAGACGATGGGTACCAGCGCGCCGATAATCGACGCATTGAGAACCACGATGATGAGTGTTATTCCCAGGATGGCGCCAAAATGATAATCCCCCTGCCAGAGGGTTATCACTGTGAAAATCAGGCAGGCCAGCGCCAGCCCGTTGAGCAGGGCCACCCGGATTTCACGGAACAGCCGGCGCCCGGTGTCCCGGTACCCGATTTCGCCGGTGGCGATACCGCGAACCACAATGATGCTGGATTGCTGGCCGGAACTGCCGCCCATGGCCATCACGATGGGGATGAAAAAGGCGGAAGCAATTATTTTTTCCATGGTCACGGAAAAAGAGCTGAGAATCAGTGCGGACATCACTTCCCCCACAAACGAGAGGACCAGCCAGGGCAGGCGGGCACGGGAGATCTGCAGGATACTGTCTTCCAGAACGGTTTCTTCTCCGGTTCCGGCAATGCGGCCCAGGTCTTCTCCCAATTCTTCATCGATAACATCCACCACATCGTCAATGGTGATGCGGCCCACCAATTTGTGACGTTTGGTAACGACCGGCGCTACTACCAGGTCGTATTTTCTGAACAGGCGAGCAACCTCTTCCTGGTCCATGGTGCTCTCGATACTGATGATATCCTGTTCCATGATGTCACGCACCTTGACTTCCGGTTCGGACAGAATAAGGTCCCGCAGTGAAATCATTCCCACCAGGGTTCCGAATTCATCAATGACGAAACAGTGGTAAAGGTCTTCCACATCGTGGTGCATCCTGCGGATTTCCTCAATGGCCTGCTGGACGCTGGAATTCACATTGACGGCCACATATTCCTTGGCCATCAAGCCGCCGGCGGTGTCTTCAGGGTAGAGCAGCAGCTCCTGGATTTCCTCGGAGTCTTCTTCCTTTATCTTATCCAGCACTTCGCTGGCCTGCTCGACGGGCAGTTCGGAAACCAGGTCCGCCGCATCATCGGAATCCATTTCGACGACCATTTCCGCAATTTTGGCGGCGTCCATTCCTTCCAAAACGTCTTCTTTGACGTTCTCTTCCAGTTCAACCAGCACCTCACTGGCCAATTCAGATGGAATGAGGTTGAACAGCGCCCGCCGCTCCTCTTCATCCAGATGGGACATGATTTCCGAGATGTCCGCCGGATGCAGATCGGCGAGAATATTCAATGCGAAGGTGGACTGATCCCCTTTTATCAGATAGCGGATGTCATCCAGGATTTCATCCAGATCCATTTCGCCAATCACTTTTCCCATATCACTCATTTTCTGACAAATCGTTTATCCGGTTCGAAAGATAAATGAATTCTTCCACCGACAAGGTCTCCGGGCGGCGGGATAAATCCATATCTACATTGGCTAATATAGCCTGCGAAACCACAATTGACAAAGTGTTTCGCAACATTTTCCGGCGCTTGCCAAAGGTCGTTTTGACAATTTTCTTGAAGAGCGTCGGATCTTTGACCCGGGATTGAGGGCTTTCCTTAAACGTCAGGCGAATGACCCCGGAATCCACTTTGGGCTGCGGAAAGAATAAGCGGGAAGGCACCGTAAAAAGATATTCTGTTTTTGCATAAAACTGGCAGAAGACCGACAGGATCCCGTATTCCTTGCCGCCCGGCGAAGCCGCGATGCGCTGCCCGACCTCCTTCTGGACCATCATCACCGTCTGCTCAAGTTCGTCCGCATAATCCAGAATTTTGAAAACGATGGGCGAGGTGATATGATAGGGAATGTTCCCGATGATCCATTTGCCGGAATCCGGGTATTGGGAAAGGAGAGAGGCCAGGTCCAGTTTCAGGAAATCCTGCTCCACAATTTGCAGATTTGCCGGATTCCCCAGTTTGGGGGACAAATCTCCGGCCAGCTGCCGGTCAACTTCCACCGCGATGACTTTGCGGGCCAACGGAATCAGAAACTGGGTCAGCATGCCGGGACCCGGCCCGATTTCCAGAATTATCCCCGGTTCCGGGATCTGCAGGGCACCGGCAATTTTTCGGGCGATATTGGCATCCTGCAGAAAATTCTGGCTGAGATGTCTGCGCGGTACGAGCTTATTTTCCGTAGTCCGATTCTTTATCATGACACCTTTCGAATACGCTAAATATGATAGAAAACAATTTTTTAAAAATATAATCTATCAAAAGACCGGGCAGGATACAAAGAAAAAATTCCGAAACGGTTCGTCAATCATCAACTCTATTTGACGGGCGTTCGGCGTTTCCTTTTTTCAGCAGAAAGAAAAATCCGGAAACGCCGTCTCCTTTTATCTCCGCATTTCCGGATTTTAAGTACCGATACATATTCCGACGGGATGCCTTTGCCAGCTCATGCCCGAGGAATATCAAAGCATCTCAACCGCTTCTATTACTTTTCCGTTGTGATGGACTTGCTTTATGGGCTTTCGCTCCAGCAAATCCTCGACGCCGATTCCCACGCCGCCTTCTTCCAGCCAAAGAAACTGATTGTCCAGCACTTTGCGGGAAAGTCTGTATTTGCTTTCATCGTCGTTGGACCACAATGCCTTAAAATAATCCTTTACCTGCCGACGCGACAATTTGCAGAACGCATCCGCCAGATCCACGGCGTTCTTGTTGCCCTCCTTTGCAAGTTTGGTGGCCCGGCTGATGGTCGCGGCCATGGCAAACAGTTCGGCGCCGATATCCACCAGGCGAAACAAAAATGCCTGCTTTTTCTGAAGTTTTCCCTGATAGATCAGCATGGCGTGAAAAACCTGCCGTGCCAGTTTGCGGGTGGCCCGGTTGACATAGCGCATGTGTCCAGCCAGCCTGCCGAATTCCGAATAGCGCGGCCAGCGCCCCCATCCCAGCCACAGCGAGGGGTACCAGATGGCATAAAACCCGGCCGCCCCGGATCTGTATGGTGTCGTCCACAATATTCCAGCCTGCTTCGGTGTTATACATTTTCGCCACTGCCGCCTCCAGCCTGATGTCAAAATCATTTTCCGCCATGGAGGTTGCCAGGTCGGCCACCGATTCCATTGCAAATGTGGTTGCGGCCATGTCGGCGATTTTATGGGCAATCGCTTCGTGTTTCCCGATGGGCTGTCCCCATTGCACCCGCTGATTTGCCCATTTACGCACCACTTCGAGAGAGGTCTTGGCCCCGCCCACCGTGGCCGCGGGAAGCGCCAGTCGTCCGGTGTTCAGCGTGACCAGCGCCAGCTTCAGTCCTTTGCCCCGTTCCCATAACAGATTTTCTTTTGGTATGCGCACGTTCTTGAAACGGATCATGCCGTTTTCCAGCGCCTTCAATCCCATGAAGGAGCAGCGGTAAACGACTTCCACACCTTCCCATGCGGTTTCAACAATAAACGCACTCATTTTGCCGTCCTCTTTATGGCGGGCCATTACCACCACCAGATCGGCAATGGTAATGTTGGTGGTCCAGAGCTTTTCACCGTTCATAATATAGGCTTTCCCGTCTCCCGATTCTTCCACCGAGGTAGAGACGCGCGCCGGATCGGAACCGACATCCGGCTCGGTAAGTGCGAAAGCAGTGACGGCCCCCTTGGCGATGCGAGGCAAATATTTTTTCTTCAGTTCTTCACCGCCAAAAAGCATCAGCGGCTGCGGAACACCGATAGACTGATGTGCTGACAAAAGTGCTGTCAGGTTGCCGTCTTTGCTGGTGACCAGCTTCATCAACTGGCTGTACTGCGATACCGTAAAACCCTTTCCCCCATATTCTTTGGGAATCTTGAATCCGAAGGCGCCCATTTCTGCCAATTTTCTGAGGTTTTCCGGGGGGATTTTCCGGTCACGGTCAATCGCGTCCGAATCTACTTCTTCCTGCAGGAATTTTTTCATTTTCTCAAAATATGCAATAAATTCAGGATCATCCAGTCCCTTGAGCCTGGGAAAAGGGTGAACCAGATCAAGCCGCAACCGGCCCAGAAACAGTTCCCGCAAAAAGCTGGGTTTCTCCCATTGGGTCTCGCGTGAGGCTTCGGCCGCCTGCATCGATTCTTCTTCAGAGGGACCTTGATTTTTTATGTTTTCCGAAGATGCTGCCATGATTTTTTCCTCCCTTAGATTTTCATCTGTCCACTGGGGCAATGTTTCTTATCTAATGTGAATTTTCTGTTTTTCAACTAATTGACATTACAAAATTTGTATGAAGATATGATGAAAATTTCTACAACCTGTCCATTTTTATGGGTGCTTTGATAATGAATTTATCCGAACCGCGACATCACGGCAGTCAAATTTTTTCATGAAATAAAATGAACATTTTTTTGTTTGGGGATTAAATAAAAGTGGAGTTCAGAAAAATCACAAATTTTTATCCGGTTTTACTTCTTTTAAATGTCATTTCCGGAGGAGTTGTCTTCAGCCGGAATTCAAACTGACTACGAAGAAAGGAAACATGCCATGATAAGCAAAAAGAGGCGCGCCGTGGTGGTGGACGGCTGCCGCATTCCGTTTTTAAAATCGAATACAGGTTATCAGGATCTTACCTCCTATGACATGGGCAGAATGGCGATTGAAAGTCTGGTGAAACGGACCGAGCTTGACAAGTCAAAGATAGACTGGGTGATCATGGGGAGTGTGGTGTCCAATCTTGCCACCAGTAATGTGGCGCGGGAGTCTGCCCTGGGGGCGGGGATTCCCAGCAGTGTCCCGGCCTACACCATCACGCAGGCATGTGTCTCCGGGAACCGGGCCATTACCAGCGGCATGGACCTTATCGTGAACGGGCAGGCCGATGTGGTGATCGCCGGGGGGACCGAAAGCCTTACCGATATTCCCATCCGAATCAGCAGGCCGCTTCGTGATAAACTGATGGAAGCCCAAAAATACAAAAAGCCGCTGGATTATTTGAACTTTGTGAAGGGCCTTCATCCCAAAGATTTGTTACCCGAAACGCCCTCCATATCCGAATATTCCACCCATCGGACGATGGGAGAAGACTGTGACCGGATGGCGGCCCGCATCGGGGTGAACCGGGAGGAACAGGATAAATTTGCGCTCCGCTCCCACCTGTCGGCAGCCAGGGCCCGGAAGGAAGGTATTCTGGCAAAGGAAATTGAACCCGCGCTGATCCCCCCGAACTTTGAGCCCATTACCGAAGACAACGGGATTCGGGGCGATACTTCCATGGAAAAACTGAAAGACCTGCATCCGGCATTTATCAAACCGTATGGAACTTTAACCGCGGGGAACTCCTCCTTTCTGACTGACGGCGCCGCCGCGGTGCTGCTGATGTCGGAGGAAGCTGCCAAAGCCCTGGGCTATACGCCAAAGGCGGCCATTATCGATTACGCTTTCACCGCGCAGGATCCGTTCGAGGAATTGCTGCTGGGACCGGCCTATGCCATTCCCAAAGTGCTGGACCGGGCAGGAATGGAACTCGGCGATATCGATGTTTTTGAACTGCATGAAGCTTTTGCCGCCCAGATACTGGCCAATCTGATTTGCCTGGACTCGGACCAGTTCGCAAAGGAGAATCTGGGAAGAGATAAAAAAGTGGGGGAAATACCCATGGAGAAGCTGAACACCTGGGGCGGCTCACTCTCCATTGGCCATCCCTTCGGCGCCACTGGCGGACGGCTGGTAACCACCGCCGCAAACCGGCTGATTGCCGAGGACGGGAAACTGGCGGTGGTGGCATCCTGCGCAGCTGGGGCTATCGGCAACGCGATAATCCTGGAACGGCTTTCGTAACCGGTTACTGCCGGCATGCTGCAGAGAGGAGCGAAAAATCTAACGGAAAAATATGATTGCCAAAGCGGCCTTATGAACAAAGAGAGTATTTATCGAATTTATTTAAAATATAACAGGAAAAAATAGCGGAGGGGCATAACATGTCTGCGACCTCAATTGAAAAATCCGATGGCGTTGTTTTCATCTGGCTGGACCAGGAGGGCGAAAAAGTGAACAAAATCGGCGTCGGACTGATAGATGAATTTGGAAAAGTGATGGATACCATTTCGGGCGACCCGGAGGTGAAGGCGGTGGTGATCATCAGCCGAAAGAAAGACAATTTTATCGCCGGGGCCGATCTGGATAAATTCCTGGCCATCACCGAGCCCGGCGAAGCGGAATCCATCAGCCGCCGGGGACACGCGCTTTTGGACCAGATTGCCAATTTCCCCAAACCGGTGGTGGCGGCGATCAACGGTGCTGCGTTGGGCGGCGGTCTGGAGGTGGCGCTGGCCTGCCATTACCGGATTGCCACTGACGATCCCAAAACCGTGCTGGCTCTCCCCGAGGTCAATCTGGGCATTCTTCCCGCCGGCGGAGGGACCCAGCGGATGCCGCGGCTGGTGGGGCTGCGCAACGCGCTGGATATTCTTCTCACCGGGAAAAATATCTATCCGCACCAGGCGCAGAAAATGGGCCTGGTGGATATGGTGACCTATCCCTACCGGCTGGATGACATTGCTAAATCCACTGCATTGAAACTGGCTGATAAGTCAATCTCACAAAGCAAGAGCGTGCCGGTTATCGACAAAATTCTGCAGTCCACCTCTCCCACCCAGGATCTGGTTTTTAAAAAAGCCCGGGACGATGTTCAGCACAAAACGCGGGGAAATTATCCCGCCCCTTTTAAAATCATCGAATGCGTTGAAGCGGGTCTGAAAGGAGATTTGGCTGCCGGAGAGGAAGCGGAAGCCAGCCGTTTTGATGAACTGGTCCGCACGCCGCAGGCCAAGGAGCTCATCCGCCTCTTTTTTAATATGAATTCCAAAAAGAAGAATCCGCTGAAAGAGAATGCGCGTCCAGTGGATAAAATCGGCATTCTGGGGGCCGGCTTCATGGGATCGGCTATTGCCAATGTGAGCGCTGAAAAGGAATTTGAGATTTTCATGCGGGACATGGATCATCGCGCGCTGGGCATGGGGAAAAAATCGGTGTGGCAAAATCTGGACAGGAAAGTAAAAAAACATGCCCTGCTGCCGCATCAGCGGGACCTGATCATGAGCCGCATTCACGGGGTGGTGGATTACACCGGCTTCAGCAATGTGGATCTGGTAATAGAGGCGGTATTTGAGGACCTGAAAGTAAAGAAAAATGTGCTTGCCGAGGCTGAATCGAAAATGAAGGAGGAAACCATATATGCCAGCAATACTTCCTCTCTTCCCATCAGCAAAATAGCCGAAGCTTCTTCGCGGCGGGAGCAGGTCATCGGCATGCATTATTTTTCGCCGGTCACGAAAATGCCGCTGCTGGAAATTATCGTTACCGGTGGCACCCCGGAATGGGTAAAAGCAACTGCCATCGAAGTGGGGATACGGCAGGGAAAAAGCCCCATCGTAGTGAATGACGGTCCGGGATTCTACACGACCCGCATCCTGGGGCCCATGCTGAACGAAGCGGTGGTTTTGCTGGAGGAAGGGGGCGAGATCGGCCAGATTGACAATGCCATGCGCCAGTACGGTTTTCCGGTGGGACCGATCGCACTGATAGATGAAGTGGGTATCGACGTGGGGGCCCATGTTTCTGAGGTTTTAGGAGAGATGTTCGAAAAACGCAATATCCAGTCGTCTGACGCGATGAAACGGCTGGATCAGGCGGGCTTCAAGGGCCGGAAAAACCGCAAGGGCTTTTACCGCTACCCGGAAGGAAAAAACGGGCACGCCGGCAAAAAGGAAATCAACGATACGGTCTACAATTATTTCGGGGGAGAGAGCCGGCAGAAATTCGACGTCCCGCACATACAGGACCGGCTTTCCCTGGTCATGATTAACGAGGCGGCATTTTGCCTGCAGGAAGGAATCCTTCAGTCCCCGGCGGATGGTGATCTGGGGGCCATACTGGGCCTGGGATTTCCCCCGTTTCTGGGAGGTCCCTTCCGCCACTTGGATAAGGTCGGCGCGGGTGCGATTGTGGACAAGCTGCAGGCGCTGGAACAGAAATACGGTCCGCGCTTCAAGCCTGCGGATATTTTGACGGAATATGCCCAAAAAGAAAAAAGATTTTATCCGGATTAAAAATTTCCGAATTTAATACATGGATGGTTCGGGGAATAAGACTTCCGGAGTTCTGAAATCATTGATGCCGACCCTGCTTTCACTTGCGATTGTAGTGCCGGTGGGATTTTACACAAAATTTTACAGCGGACCCGGGTCCGGATGGGTACACGATTCCCTGGGCGGCGTATTCTACGAAATTTTCTGGTGCCTGTCCATTTTCCTGTTCTTTCCCCAAATAAATGTCCGCAAAATTGCCATCGGGGTATTCGTGGCAACCTGTGTTGTGGAGTTTTCCCAACTCTGGCATCCCGGCTTTCTGGAATTCCTTCGTCAATATTTTCTTGGGAGAACAATTCTGGGTACCTCCTTTTCGTCATCAGATTTTTTATGGTATGCGATGGGCTCCCTGCTGGGATGGTCTTGGCTGAAGGGTTTAAAACGTCTGCAATCCAGGTTTGGCAACGTAAATTGATAGAGCACGGCAATAAATCGTACATTTACGTGAAGGCAGCGGCATTTGAAATTCTCAAAATATTTTTAGGCAGGATGGGTGAGCAGGGGATGTTTGAAAATTTTATTCAAATCGCCGGCGTCAAAAACCGGGAAGAGGCGGAACTGCTGATTCATTGCGGGGTGCGGTACCTGGGCTTCCCGCTCCGGCTGCCGGTGCATAAGGAAGACTTATCGGAAGACGAGGCCTCGGAAATTATCCGCTTTCTGCCGCCCGGGGTGCAGGGGGTACTCATCACCTACCTGGACCGGGCGGATGAGATCGCCCGCTTCTGCGAGGAACTGGGAGTGAAGCTTGTGCAGCTTCACGGCGATATTTCCGCCGATGAATTATCTCATCTGAAAAAGATCTCGCCGCAGCTTAAAATTATTAAAAGCCTAATCGTTCGGGAGAATAACTTACCGCAACTGGAGCGGCTTACGGAAACGTTCGGCATGCTGGTAGACGCCTTCATCACCGACACCTACGATCCGCAGACCGGCGCCAGCGGAGCCACCGGCAGGGTGCATGACTGGGCGGTCAGCCGCCGGCTGGTGGAAATCTCGCCCAAGCCGCTGATTCTGGCCGGGGGACTCAATCCCGCCAACGTCGGGGAGGCCATTCTGCAGGTGCGGCCCGCTGGCGTGGACTCCCATACCGGGGTGGAGGATGCAGCGGGGCGCAAGGATCCGCTGCTGGTGAAGGAGTTCCTCGCCGGCGCCGATTCCTCTTTCCGTCAGATTGGCAAAAAACGGTAGTCATTATTTCCGCCGGACAAATTCATAAACAGCCGGATGGGATTTTTGCAGTCAATCACTTAAAATTCCCGCGAATTTCTTGTTTTCACTTTTGTATTCTTTTTCGGTATCCGTTAACTTTATGACTCGCGGGAAATCAAAGGAGATTCAGCGATGCCAAAATTTCCGGAATATGAGGAGCGGGTCGGCCGGGTGCCGGTGTCGGTTTTCAAAAAATAGCGCGTCAAAAATGAAGGAGAAGGGAACATATGCTGCGTGCCGGATTCTATCAATTTCGACCCCTGTTTGGAAAGGTTGAACAAAACCGGGAAAAAATCCTGAAAACGCTGGAAAATTTGGAGGCTGACCTGATGGTGCTGCCTGAGCTGGCATTTACCGGGTATCATTTCAGGGATAAGGCGGAACTGGCCGCGGTTGCCGAAGACCCGGCAGACAGCCCCACGTTGAGAAAACTGGAGAAACTGTGCGCCCGGAAAAACATGCACGTGGTCACCGGTTTCGCCGAAAAGAGCGGAAACAAAATTTACAACTCCGCCCTCCTGGTGGCCCCCGGGGGACTGATTCACACCTACCGGAAAATCCATCTTTTCTTCCGCGAAAAGGAGATGTTTGAGCCGGGTGATATTCCTTTGCAGGTACAGAAAGTGAAGGACGTCAAAATCGGCATGATGGTCTGTTTCGACTGGATTTTTCCGGAGGTTACCCGTTCACTGGCGCTGCTGGGCGCCCAGGTTATTTGCCATCCTTCCAATCTGGTGCTGAGCTACTGCCAGCAGGCCATGCTGACCCGCTGTCTGGAAAACCATGTTTTTGCTATCACCACCAACCGCTTTGGGGCGGATAAGCGCCCGCACGGCACGCTCCGGTTCACCGGGAAGAGCCAGATTGTGACACCCAAAGGGGAGATCGTCTTCCGCGCCCGCTCCCAAAAGGAAGAACTGTTCGTCACGGAAATCGACCCGAATTTGGCGCAGGACAAAAAGGTGACCGAGTTCAATGATATTGTGTCCGACCGCCGGCCGGAATTTTATACCCCTATCTGCAAAAAATGAACTGGCCGGAAGTGTCCGCAGAGAAATGAGTGCTGTGCAAAAATGCCGGGGCAGGCAAATTTATTTTACAGGAACCCGGCAGATATATAATGGATTAAAGCAAATAGAACAATTGAAGGATGCTTCTGACACAAATTTTAAGGAATTATTATGGCAAAAAATAGAATACTATGGGTCGATGATGAAATTGAATTTTTAAGACCTCATATCTTGTTTTTGAATGACCGCGGATATGACGTGGAAACGGCCACCAACGCCGATGACGCCATATCACTGGTGAAGGACAAAAATTTCGATCTGGTTCTTCTGGATGAAATGATGCCGGGGAAGGACGGGCTCACCACCCTTGGAGAAATCAAGCAGAATAAGCCCGGGCTGCCGGTAATCATGATTACCAAAAACGAGGAAGAGAGCCTGATGGAAGACGCCATCGGCTCCAAGGTAGACGATTATCTGACCAAACCGGTAAATCCCAGCCAGATTCTGATGGCCTGCAAGAAATTTCTGGAATCGCGCAACATTTCCCAGAAGCGAATGACCGAGTCCTATTCCCAGAAAATAAACGAGATTGCCCTGAAACTGATGGGAAATCTGGACTACCAGGACTGGATCGACATGTATCTGAAACTGACCAACTGGGACCTGGAACTGGATTCCATGAGCGACCAGCATATGCGGGACGTCATTTACGATCAGCGCCGGGAATGCAATGTGGAATTCGGCAAGTTCGTGGAGAAACGCTACAAGGACTGGATCGATGAAAAGATCGACCGGCCCGCACTCTCAATCGATGTGGTGAAAGAGTTTCTGTATCCGGAAATCAAGGCCGGGCGAAAAGTGGTGTTCGTGGTCATCGACTGCCTGCGCCTCGATCAGTGGCTGACCCTGGAACCGTTTTTCTACAATTATTTCAATATCGATAAGGATTACTACTATTCCATTCTTCCCACCGCTACCCCTTTTGCACGAAACGCAATTTTCAGCGGCCTGTATCCGCTGGATATTGAAAGGCGTTATCCTGAATTGTGGGCGCAGGGAGAAGACGATGATTTCAGCCGCAACCGCTACGAAAGCACCCTTATGTATGATCAGCTGCGGGTGCTGGGGGTCAAGCTCCAGAGTGAACCCAAGTATGTGAAAGTCCTCAATGTGGATGAAGCCCGTAATCTTGAAAAGAACCTGCTCAGTTATCTGGATTCTCCCATTCTCAGCATCGTGGTGAATTTTGTGGATATTCTGGCGCATAGCCGCTCCGATCTGCCGATTCTGAAAGAGATCGCTCCCGATGAGCCGTCTTACCGCTCGCTGACCCGTTCCTGGTTCGAACACTCGCCAATTTATAATGTATTCAAGATGCTGGCGGCCCAGGACGTTACGGTCATCGTCACCAGCGACCACGGCAGTGTGCGCAGTCTGCGGGGCACAAAGGTTATCGGGGACCGTGAAGCGAGCACCAACCTGCGTTACAAATTCGGGCGAAATCTGAAAATAGAATCCAAACACGCAATTTTTGTACGGAATCCGAGGGACTATAAACTTCCCCAGCGGAATTTCAACATCAATTATATCATCGCCAAGGAAGATTTTTACTTCGTTTATCCGACGAATTATCATAAATATCTGGCCTATTACAGGGACAGTTTCCAGCATGGCGGGATTTCGCTGGAGGAGATGATTCTGCCGGTCATAAAATTGCAGCCCAAATAACAGTCAACGACCAACGGCATTTTCGAAAATCTCTCTTTTTAAATGAATTGGCGGGAAATTTTGCCTATATTTTGCGACTTCGTGAGGAAGAAAGTCAATGGAAGATCGTGATGTGAAGGAAAAGCTGTATTTGCAGGAAGAAGCTCAGTCCCCGGAAGAAACTCAGATCATCGCCCTGCGTTTTGCCGGAATTGTAAAGCCGGGCGATTTGGTGGCGTTTTACGGCGATTTGGGGAGCGGCAAAACTTTTTTTATCAAAACCCTGTGCCATGCGCTGGGGTGCGCCCGGGAAGCCACCTCTCCCAGTTTCACCATCATCAATGAATATGAGGCCCGGCAGGGTTTGCTGGTCTACCATTTTGATTTCTACCGGCTGGAGAGCGAGGCTGAGCTGGTGAATCTGGGGCTGGATGAATTTTTTTACAATGATTACCTGTGCCTGGTGGAATGGGCGGACAAGATCCAGGATTATCTGCCTGCCGCCCGCTGGGAGATTTATCTTGATTTTATTGCGCACCATCCTGAAAACCGCCGGATTACCATCAAACGAAAAGAAGACGGTTCAAATGATTGATAATAAAGATAACATATGTATTTTGGGAATTGAAACCAGCGGCCTCACTTCCGGTGTGGCGGTTTCCGTGAATGACCAGCTGCTGGCTTACATGTCGTTGAACAGAAAAAACATCCATTCCCGGCGGCTGGCTTTGATGGCGGATCAGGTGCTGGAACACGCCAATCTGAAATATGATGATATTAACGCCATTGCGCTGTCCGCGGGACCCGGTTCTTTCACCGGTTTGCGCATCGGATACAGCTTGGCTAAAGGGCTGGCCCATGCCATGCATGTGCCGATCATTCAGGTCCCCACGCTGGATATCTGGGCGTACCAGCAGGGCCGCAGCAGGCTGCCGGTTTTGTCGGTAATCGATGCGCACCGCCAGGAAATTTTTTGCGGTCTGTACCACTGGAATGATGAATCGCTGCAAAGGGACGAAGATTACCGGCTCCTTGCCCTGCAAAACCTTTCCGGTTTTCTCACCCGGCCTACCTTAATCGTGGGAGGCGATGTGCCGAAGCTGAAAGAGAAAATAGCTGAATACGACGGGGCTTATGCAAAATTTCCGTATCCGATGATAACGGATCCCCAGAACTGGGCGCTTCAGTCGCTGGCCTATCAGAAATTTCTGGCCGGTGAAATCAGTACTGCAGGGGAATGTGAGCCGCTCTACATGCGCGCCTTCAAGGGAGTCATGTGATGAAAATTCGCCGCATGAAAGAGTCCGATCTGGATACGGTGGTCATTCTGGAAAGCCGGATTTTTCCAGATCCCTGGTCATACAACAGCTTCCGGCATGAAGTCCATAATAATCCCTTTGCCATTCCCCTGGTTCTGGAAGAGTCCGGCGAAATTATCGGGTATGCAATCATCTGGAAAATTTTCGAAGAATTCCACATCGCCAATTTCGCTATCCGTCCCGAGTTTCAGGGCAAGAAACGAGGCACTTATTTTTTTGAGGAAATCCTCAAATACGCCGATGAATCCTCCTATGCCCTGCTGGAGGTGAGGGAAAGTAATCTGCGGGCCATTTCCCTGTATGAGAAGTACGGCTTCAAAACCATTCTGAAACGGGAGCGCTATTATGCAAACGGAGAAACGGCCCTGGTCATGCAGAAAATGTTTGTGAAAAAGCCTGTCCCCGGGAAGGCGGATTAACAATTCGGTTCCCAAACGCGGCCACAATTTTTTTCTATTCTATCTCCAATTTTGCCTTCATACCTCAGATTTCTGCCGGGTAAACCAGATCAAAAAAAGACCCGTATCAATCCTTCTCCGATTTCCATAAATGTTTGATTATCCTTTGAATGCGTCATAAAACAAAGTTTTTGAATTCAGGCACTTTTTTTGTTATTTTGCATAAATTTTTTGGGGGCTATAATGGATTGGTTTAAAAAGAAAAAAGGCATTTCCACTGTTGAGAAGAAAGTGCTGCCTGACGGTCTCTGGATCAAATGCGACCAGTGCGGTGAGATTATCTATCGCAGTCAGTTGCAGAACAGGATGAATGTGTGTCCGAAATGCGAGTATCATTTCCGGGTGTCATCCCGCGAGTACATTGAATATCTGTTTGATGAGAATAGCTTCGAAGAATTCAATGAGCACATTGCTCCCGGCGATCCCCTTAATTTCCGGGATAAGAAAAAATACGTCGACCGCCTGAAAGACGCCCAGAAAAAAACCGGTTTGCTGGATGCCGTGGTGACCGGTTTCGGCACCGTTATGGGTCACCGCGTGTCGGCAGCCGTGATGGATTTTACTTTCATTGGCGGCAGCATGGGTTCGGTGGTCGGGGAGAAAATCTCGCGCGCCATCGATCAGGCCCGGGAAAATAAAATACCGATGATCATCGTTTCGGCCTCCGGCGGAGCCCGTATGATGGAAGCTGCCTTTTCCCTGATGCAGATGGCGAAAACCAGCGCCAAGCTATCGCAACTGGCCGATGCCGGTCTGCCTTACATCAGTATCCTGACCGATCCCACCACCGGCGGGACAACGGCGAGCTTTGCCATGCTGGGAGATGTGCAGATTGCCGAACCGAGCGCTCTCATCGGTTTTGCGGGGCAGCGGGTGATCAAACAGACCATCGGGCAGGATCTGCCGGAAGGCTTCCAGCGCGCGGAGTTTTTGCTGGAGCACGGATTTGTTGATATGATTGTTCACCGGATGGAAATGCGGCCGACGGTGGGCCGCATTATTGAACTGCTCAATGCGAAGAACGAAACGCCTGCCGAAGAAGCGGGCGAAAAGACCGAATAATTATTTTTAATCCGGTTTCCCTTCAATGAAACCGGTTTGTTTTTCGGCCATTAAATGGTGCGGATTGAATGAAAAGAATGGTATTTGGAGTATTTTTTACAAGAGGGAGAAATGAGTAAGAGACCGCTGATTCTGGTGACCAATGACGATGGCATTTCCGCGCCCGGCATTTATGCCTTATATAATGCGATGAAAGAAATCGGTGACGCCCGGGTGGTGGCGCCGGACTCCGAACGAAGCGCCGCGGGACACGCCATTACCATATCCGATCCGCTCCGGGAGTGGGAGTATGAAAAGAACGGATCTTTTTTCGGGCACGCGGTGAACGGGACGCCGGCCGATTGCGTGAAGATCGGCGTGAAGGCAATACTGAACGAAAAGCCGGACCTGGTGGTATCCGGCATCAACCAGGGGCCCAATACCGCCATCAATGTGATCTATTCCGGAACCGTATCGGCGGCCACCGAGGGAACGCTGATGGGTATTCCTTCCATCGCCTTTTCGCTGACCTCCTTCCGTAAATCAAATTTTGATTTTGCCTCCAAATTTGCGATATATCTGGCGAAAAGAGTCCTCGAGCAAGGACTGCCCAACGGCACGCTGCTGAACGTCAATATTCCGGCTTTGCCAGAGGAAGAAATCAAGGGCGTAAAAATTACCCGTCAGGGAAGGGCCCGCTACGAAGAATTTTTTGAGAAACGGGTGGACCCCATGAACCGCAAATATTACTGGCTCACCGGTAAGAAGATGCTGCTGGACAGTGATTCGGATGTGGATGATGTGGCGATTACAAATAATTATGTCGCCATCACGCCTATTCAATTTGACCTCACGGATTATAAGTCGATTGAAGATTTGAAAAACTGGGAGATTAGATTACCCTGATGGAAAAAGTTTTGATTCTCGATTTTGGGTCGCAGTACACCCAGCTCATTGCCCGGAAAATCCGGGAGTTGTCTGTTTATTCCGAAATCCAGCCCTTCAATTATCCCATAGAAAAGATACAAAATGACCCTGCCATCAAAGCAATCGTGCTGTCCGGCGGACCCTCTTCGGTTTATTCCGATGACGCTCCCAGGATAAGCAGGGAACTATTCCGGCTTGGCCTGCCGGTTCTGGGGATCTGCTATGGCCTGCAGCTTATTGCCTATCTGATGAATGGTGAAGTGGACCGGGCCGCCCGCCGGGAATACGGCCGCGCGGAGCTCTATTTCAAACCAGATGAATCCCTTTTCAAAAATATCCCCGGACCCACGCGGGTGTGGATGAGCCACGGGGACCACCTCACCCGATTACCGGAAGGCTTTGAGATCATCGGACATACTGCCAATTCGCCGATTGCCGCGGTTGCCAATCATTCCCAAAGAATATACGGACTGCAGTTTCATCCCGAAGTCCATCACACCGCCTACGGCAGCCAGATATTGAAAAATTTTCTGTTTGAGGTCTGCGGCCTGAAGGGGGACTGGTCCACGGAATCTTTCATTGAATTTTCGATCAGAAAAATCCGGGAGCAGGCCGGGAACGACAAAGTGCTACTGGGATTAAGCGGGGGCGTGGATTCCAGCGTGGCGGCGCTTTTGATTCACAAAGCCATCGGCGACCAGCTGACCTGCATGTTCATCGACACCGGACTGCTGCGGGAAAATGAAGCACAGGAGGTGGAAACGGTGTTCCGGGAACACTTCCACATAAACTTGATCTCTGTCACCGCCGCCAGGCAGTTCCTCTCTAAATTGCGCCATGTTGTTGATCCGGAGCAGAAACGGAAGATCATCGGGGAAACATTTATCGAAGTATTTGAACAGGAAGCGCACAAAATCGGAGAATTCAAATTTCTGGCGCAGGGCACCCTTTATCCGGATGTCATCGAAAGCGTGAGTTTTAAGGGACCCTCGGCCACTATAAAATCGCACCATAATGTGGGCGGTCTGCCGGAACGGATGAATTTTAAGCTGCTTGAACCGCTCCGTGAACTTTTTAAAGATGAAGTGAGAGCGGCGGGCCGGCAACTGGGGCTGCCGGAAGAACTGGTGGGCCGGCATCCTTTTCCCGGACCCGGCCTTGCCGTGCGCATTATCGGAGAAATTACCGAATCACGTTTAGATATTCTGAAGAAGGCCGATAGTATTTATGTTGAGGAATTGCGCGCCGCGGGATTATATGACAAGATCTGGCAGGCATTTGCCGTGTTATTGCCGGTTCAGTCTGTGGGCGTGATGGGAGATGAGAGAACGTATGAAAATGTTCTGGCGCTGCGGGCTGTGACCAGTACTGATGGCATGACCGCGGACTGGTACGAATTCCCTTATGATGCACTGGCCACGATTTCGAATCGGATCATCAATGAAGTCAAGGGAATCAATCGGGTGGTATATGATGTCAGTTCCAAACCGCCGGCAACAATTGAATGGGAATAGAAAGGAGTTCTTATGTGCGGCATTGTAGGTTATATCGGGAACAGGGAGGCAAGGCCAATCCTGATGGCGGGGCTAAAGCGGCTGGAGTACCGGGGATACGATTCCGCCGGCATCGCCATTCTGCACGACAGCAGAATTGATATGATAAAGCAGGTCGGCAAAATTTCCGCCCTGGAGAGGGACCTGAACGGGACGCCCATGACGGGAACGCTTGGCATTGCTCATACCCGCTGGGCTACTCACGGAGAGCCCAACAAGGAGAACGCCCATCCGCACACCGACTGCACCGGGAACATTGTGCTGGTGCATAACGGCATCATTGAGAATTTCAATTCCCTTAAGAAAATGCTGAAGGAAAACGGGCATACCTTCCGGACGGAAACGGATACGGAGATCATTGCCCATCTTATCGAAGAATTTTATCATAACGGCACTTCTTTTGAGGAAGCCTTTCGCTTGGCGCTGAACGAGGTGAAAGGCACCTATGGACTGGCTTTGATCACCAGGTATGAACCGGACAAGCTGTTCTGCGCGCGGAATGGCAGTCCACTGGTCATCGGAATCGGAGAAGGCGAATATTTTCTGGGTTCCGATGCCGCCGCCATCATTGCCTATACCCGCAATGTGCTCTATCTGGAGGATGGTGAAATCGCCGTGATCGGCCGCGACGGGTTCGTGACCAAAACCATTGAAAATGAAGTGATTCATAAAAAAATAGAAAAAATCAGTTTTGATCTGGAGCGCATCGAGAAAGCCGGTTATCCGCATTTCATGCTCAAGGAAATTTATGAACAGCCCAAAACGGTATCGGACGCCATGCGCGGGCGGTTGCTCGAAGAAGAAGGGGTGGCCAAGCTTGGCGGACTTACCCCGATTCTGCACAATGTGCTGCGCTCACGGAAGATATTCATCACTGCCTGCGGAACGAGTTATCACGCCGGTCTGATCGGCGAGTATATGATTGAAGAGTACTGCAGGATACCGGTTGAGGTGGAATATGCTTCGGAATTCAGGTATCGCGATCCCATCATCAACGATGACAACCTGGTGGTAGTTATCAGTCAATCGGGGGAAACGGCCGATACGCTGGCGGCCCTGCGGGAGGCCAAACGAAAGGGCGCCACAGTGATGGGCGTCGTGAATGTGGTGGGTTCTTCCATCGCGCGGGAAACCCACGGCGGCACCTATGTGCATGCCGGACCGGAAATCGGGGTGGCTTCCACCAAAGCCTTCACTTCGCAGGTGACTGCGCTGACCCTTCTCACGGTGATGATGGCCAGAACCAAAACCATGTCCGCAGAAGAAGGCCGCGCCATTGTCAAAGAAATGAAGATCCTGCCGGATAAAGTGGCGCAGGCCCTCAAGACCGATGACCTCGTCAAGGATATCGCAGGCGAATTCCGGGACAAGCGGAATTTCCTCTATCTGGGACGCGGGTATAACTATCCGGTGGCGCTGGAAGGCGCCCTCAAGCTGAAGGAAATTTCCTATATTCATGCCGAAGGCTATCCCGCGGCGGAAATGAAACACGGGCCCATCGCGCTGATCGATGACGACATGCCGGTGGTGGTAATCGCCACGCAGGACAGCACCTACGATAAAATTGTGAGCAATATTGAGGAAGTAAAAGCACGCCGCGGACGCGTCATTGCGGTGGTTTCCGAGGGAGATCACAAATTGGATAACCTGGTGGATTATACCATCCCCATTCCCATGACCCTGAATCTGCTGCAGCCCATTATTTCCATTGTCCCGCTGCAGTTATTGGCCTATCATATTGCGGTAATGCGGGGATGCGATGTGGATCAGCCCAGGAATCTGGCGAAAAGCGTGACTGTTGAATAGGACGAGAAAATCGGAATTTAAACCCCGCTGAGCCGGGGGTTTTTATTGTAAAAAATTGCTTGCACTCCCCGACCGCAGCAATTATATTTTGGCGCAGAAAATGATATGCCGAGGTGGTGGAATAGGCAGACGCGCTAGGTTCAGGACCTAGTGGGCATTAGCCCGTGCGGGTTCAAGTCCCGCTCTCGGCACACCTGAGGAGCCGTTCAACCGGCTCCTTTTTTATTGCCGTCATCCCTCCGGTCTGCAGACTGGCAAACCGGAAAATTGCTAATTTAAATTATGTTAAAGACCCGTTCTAATTTTATTACCACATCTTATCAAAATAAAGGAAAATTTGCGTCTTATGTCAGATAGAACGCGGTCGTTAAATAACAGGCGGATATTCATTTTCTGGCTCCCCCTGGCTGCCACCTGGCTGATGATGGCCGTGGAAGGGCCGTTTCTGGCGGCGGTAATCGCCCGTCTGGCGGAGCCCAAATACAATTTGGCGGCCTATGGCGTGGCCTATTCCTTCGCATTAATTGTGGAAGCGCCCATTATTATGATCATGAGCGCCGCCACCGCGCTGGTGAAGGACGGCGATTCCTACCTGAAGCTGCGAAATTTTACCTATTTTCTGAACGGGACTATCACAGCACTGATGTTAGTTCTGCTCATCCCTCCGGTATTTTACTTCATCACCGAGCGGCTGATCGGACTGCCCGCTGAGGTTGCCCGCCTGACCCACTGGGCCACCATTCTTCTGATACCCTGGCCGGGAGCCATCGGCTACCGGCGTTTTTATCAGGGGGTGCTGATCCGCAGCAACCTGACCCGTAGGGTGGCCTACGGTACTATCATTCGGCTCACGGCCATGTCTACAACGGCAGTTATTCTATACAATTTTTCGGAAATCAGCGGCGCCATGGTAGGCGGCGCGGCGCTGGCAATGGGCGTCACTTCGGAAGCCATTGCCAGTAAAACGATGGCCCGCTCGCCTGTGAAATACCTTTTGTCCTCCGGAGAATCTGAGGCGTCCGGTACGAGCCAGTTGAGTTACCGGTATATTTTTAAATTCTATTACCCGCTGGCCCTTACCTCCATTATTGCCCTGGGCGTGCAGCCGATGATAACCTTCTTTGTCGGGCAGAGCCGGCTGGCCATCGAATCGCTGGCCGTGCTGCCGGTCATCATCTCGCTGGTGTTCATATTCAGAAGTCTCGGTCTCTCCTTTCAGGAGGCCGGGATTGCCCTGATGGGAGAGAAATATGAGGGATATGTACCCCTGCGGAATTTTGCCGCGCTGCTGGGCGTTGCGGTGATAGGCGGCCTCTCACTGCTGGCGTTTACACCCCTGGCGGTGACCTGGTTCCACACGATCTCCGGCCTCTCCATGGATTTGACACACATTGCGATCCTCCCCGCCCGGATCATGGCCATTATGCCGGGACTAACTGTCCTGCTTTCTTTCCAGAGATCGGTTCTGGTGAACAGTAAAAACACCTCGCCCATCACGTTGGCCACAATTATCGAAGTGGCGGGGATCTTTACAGTGCTCTTCATTTCCATTAAATTTCTTAATCTGATTGGCGCCGTTGCGGCCGCCCTGGCCTTTGTTGCGGGAAGATTCGCCGCCAACGGTTATCTTTTCCGACCCTATTTTTCTGCCCTGAAAAAAACCGTATCCCAGTCTATGCCGAAAACGGTGGAAGAGATTCCTGATCGCATAAA
>JARRQT010000030.1:0-11970 GCA_037381445.1 Calditrichia bacterium | reverse complement strand
CTCCGCAGAAATTAATGATTTTTTTATTCCTCATCGGCGAATCAACCCTTAAATTGTGTTGCGATCTGAAAAAGGCAGGCAGCCATGGGAAAGAACGGAAAACAGCCGCTGGTCTATCTGGCCGGCGCCATTGAAAACGCGCCCGATTCCGGGCGAAGCTGGCGTGAAGAGATTTCCCTCTTTTTGGAAAAGGAACTCAACCAGAATGTTTTCAATCCCTGCCTGGAAGAAAACCATGTATTGACGCCCCATGAATTCCGCAATTTCCGGAAGTGGAAAGCGACCGACCTGCCCCGCTTCCGTAAGGTTGTGCACAAAATCATCGAAACCGATCTGACTACCCTGCTGAAACGGGTTGACTACATCATCTGCCTGTGGGACCAGTATGTTCTCAACGGCGGGGGGACTCACGGAGAGCTGACTGTCGCCTACCTGCATAAAATTCCGGTGTATATGGTTTCATGCATTCCGCTGGGGGACATGAGCAGCTGGGTTATCGGCTGCACAACGGAGATTTTCAGTGATTTCGATCAGCTCAAGAATTTCCTGCTCAAAAAATTTGAAAATCAAGTTGCCGCCGGGAATATTTTAAACGCAGGTAAAGAATAAAAATTAATTTGGCTGTTCAAAACGCTAACATTTAAGCCGGAGGTTAAAATGCGTTTCTTTAAAGTAATTTTGACATTAATGATTTTGGGAGGAGGTATCTACATGGGTTGTTCGCAGAAAGAATCCGTGATTAAGGATTATGCCGACATTAATTTTGTCAAAGGTGAGATTCATAAACTGGCGCCGGTGGAGATCAAATACGATAAAAATCTGCTGAAGCCTTCTCAGCAGGAGGCGCTGCTCAATCTCGTGCGAGCCGCCAGCAAGATGGATACGATTTTTCTGCATCAGGTTTACGATAAAAATCAAAGCATCAAAGAAGCCCTGATGACCGGCACTGATCCCAATTATCCTACCCTGCTGGAATATTTTAATATCTGCTTCGGGCCGTTTGACCGGCTGGATCACAACAAACCCTTTATCAATCTGAACCAGCCGAAACCGGCCGGCGCCAATTTTTATCCCGAAGATATGACCAAGGCAGAATTTGACGCCTGGATTAAAGACCATCCGGAAGATGAGGAAGCGTTCACCAGCAATTACACCATTATTCGCCGCCGGGACAACAAGCTGGTGGCAATTCCTTATTCCGAGGCCTACCGGAAAAATCTGGAGATCGCCGGCGCCTACCTGCGCAAAGCAGCCGATACACTGCAGGATCCCTCGCTGAAGAAATTTCTCAACAGCCGCGCCGAAGCATTTCTGTCCAATGACTATTATCAGAGCGATATGGATTGGATGGACCTGAAAGACAATGCCATTGAGGTGGTTATCGGGCCCTATGAAGTTTATGAAGATGAGCTGTTCGGATACAAGGCGTCTTTTGAAGCATTTGTCACGCTGGTTGATCCGGCGGAGAGCGAAAAATTGCGAAAGGTGAATAAATACCTGCAGGCCATGGAAATGAACCTGCCCATTCCGGATAAATATAAAAATACTCGCCGCGGCAGTTCTTCCCCCATTGTGGTAGTGCAGGAAGTATTCACCGCCGGCGACACCAAAGCCGGCATCCAGACCACCGCATTTAATCTGCCCAATGATGAAAGGGTGCGGGAAGCCAAGGGCAGCAAAAAAGTTATGCTGAAAAATATCGCGGAAGCCAAGTTCCAGAAATGCTGGATTCCCATTGTCAACGAGGTCATGGCGCCCGAAGACCTGCGCTATGTCAGTTTCGAGGCCTATTTCAATCATACCCTGATGCATGAAATTTCCCACGGTTTGGGACCGGGCATCATCACCGTTAATGGAAAAGAGACCACGGTGAGCAAGGAATTGCAGGAGACATACTCCACCATTGAGGAAGCCAAGGCGGATATTCTGGGCATTTACAACACCCAGTTTCTGATCGACAAAAAGTTTCTGCCCAAATCGATGGAACGGCAGACATACGACAGCTATCTGGGCGGGATCTTCCGCAGTGTGCGGTTCGGGATTAATGAAGCCCATGGCGGCGCCAATGCCATTGAATACAACTACATCAAAGAAAAAGGCGGCTTCGTTTACGATTCCACTTCACAGAAATTCAGCGTGGACATGAACAAAATACAGGCTGCTGTCCGGGATCTTTCCCACGATCTGCTGGTGATTGAGGCGACTGGGGATTACAATGGCGCGCAGCAGTTTATCAAGAAGTACCGCTATCTGGCGCCGGAAATCCAGGACGCGTTGAACCGTCTGCAGGACGTTCCCATTGATATTCGCCCGGTTTATGCGGTTCAGAAAGAGCTGAAGTGAAAGATACAGGTGCCGGTCCGGGGCATTTCTATAACATATGCCCCGGACTGCCTTGCATAACAGAAGGTGTATAGCGTTGGAATATATTTATCTGCATGGTTTTCTTTCCGGGCCCAGTTCGTCCAAGGGTGAATTCCTCTTCAAACAATTCGGGGAATCGGGCATCTATCTGCACCGGCCGGATCTGAATGGGGACGACTTTGAGCATCTGACCATTACCAGTCAATTGGACATTATCGGGAAGTTGCTGGATTCCCTGCCCGGTGAGGTGACCATGCTGGGATCCAGTCTGGGAGGATATCTGGCAGGTGTAGCGGCGGAGCGCTGGTCCCGGATTGACCGACTGGTGCTAATGGCGCCGGCCTTCGATTTTGTGCATCGTTATCTGGGGCAGCTTTCGAAGACGGAGTTGCGGGAATGGAAAGAAATCGGTTTCATCAATCTCTATCAATATCATTACCAGGAACACCGCAGGCTGCGTTACGGAATTGTGGAAGATGCCCAAAAATATAGGGACTTTTCCATGGACCGGCAGCTTCCGGTGCAGATACTCCACGGCATTTGCGATGAATCTGTTCCCTACGATGTCAGTGTGGAGTATCTGAAAAATCACTCCGGAGCCGAGCTGGTCCTGTTGAACACGGATCACGGCCTGCTGGATAAGCTGCCGGTCATGTGGGAATATATAAAGACGTTCCTGGATTTGTAAACGAACAATGGTAAGCATCACTTTGATAGAATTAAGAAAAGGCACGAAGTTCCGGAAAATCAGAGCAGCCTGATATTCACAGCCCGGTCTCCCCTGTGCTCCCGTTTCAGATCGAACCCGACCGTATCACCTTCCCTGATGGGCCGGCTGCGGTACTTTGGATGGATATCCCGGGTATTAAAATAGACTTCGTCATCGTCCTCGGTGATGATAAAACCGAATCCCTTGTAATCGTCAAACTTTTTTACAATACCTTTTTCCATTTCAATTCATCCCGGCTTTTTGGGTTCAATTATAACGTGAGGAAACCCTTGTGTCAAGGAGCGATTTAGTGCTTTCCGGTAATTGAATATTTTTCCTTTTATACGGGAAAGCTTAATGTTATTCCCCTGCCTAACAGACCGGGATTTACACCGGACCCTTTAGAGCCTTGCAGCCAACGCACTTTCTTTATAGTAAAATAAAATATTGCTTGAATTTTAATTTTGTTCTGCTTTTCTTTAAACTGATCATTTAAAGTTTTAAGAATTACCGGAAATATTTTTAGGAAAAATTAAGGGATAGTTTTTCGGCCAAAAGCGTTGTTTGGATTAATTCGAGATTCCCTGACAATTAGAAAAACTTAAATATAAAGGGAGTTATTATGTCACGAACCAATCTGCCTGTCCTGATGTTCCTGTTCTGTTTTATGGTTTTTTTCGGCCAACAAGCTGTGGCTCAGGAAAAATGGGGAAAAGTATCCAAAGAAGTGCTTGCCATGAAAGTGTTTCCCGAGGATTCTACCGCTCCGGCGGTGGTTCTTTTTGATGTGGGCAAGATCTGTCCGCATTAAAATTTTATCTGAAGAGGGGAAAGATGCTGCGAATGTTAAAATCCGCTATTTTCACAAAGACAATTTGGGCCGTATTGAAGCCCAGACAATTCTGCCAAACGGAAAGAAGATAAAACTTAATGGAAAGCAGATATTCGAGGAGAGTGTAAAGAATTATTATAAACAGAAGGTATTTGCTATTCCCGGGGTTGAAGTCGGTTCGGTAATCGAATATAAATATAAACTAAGCAGCGAATATCTGCAGATGCTTGAGCCCTGGTATTTTCAGAATGAATATTATACAAAGTTAAGCAAAGTCAGTGTTTCAATCCTTCCCGGCTTCCATTACAATGCCTTTCAAAGAAATATTTTTGGAGCGGAAGCAGTACCAACTGAAGAAGACTTTATCATCCCGAGCGCGACTGCAAAAAGGGGAAAAGCCTTTACCTGGGAAAATTAATTGAATATCGCGATATGTACAGCAGCTATAGATTCATTAAGACGTGGGATGACCTGGCAGAAAAGCTTAATGAGGCATATAAAGAATATTATGAAATGAATGGTGATCTTCGAAAAAAGATGCCGGAAATTATGGGGGATACCCAGGTCATTCCGGAAAAAATAAAGAAGCTTTATGAGTTCTCTCGTGACGGAATCGAGACGGATTGGCTTGCCACCATTTATCCACGCAATAAGCCGGGGGAAGTGTTGGAGAAAAGAAAGGGAACGCCCACAGAGAAGAATTTTCTGCTTCTGAGCATGCTGCGTGATGCCGGGATTGAAGCGAAGCCCATGTTAATCAGTACCCGCAGAAACGGAACGCTGATTGAAAACTGGCCCCAGTTGGGACAGTTCGATCGTGTCATTGTGTATGCGGAATACGGTTCACAGAAATATTTTATGGATGCAGCCGACAGATACTGCCCGTTTTGCGTGCTGCCGCAGAATGATATCGTGTCAAAAGGCCTGGTTATCGACGAGAGCCGCGGCAAAATAGTTGATATCCCGCCTCCTGGTAATAACAATATGACAGAGATACAGGGCGTAATGAAACTGGATTCGGATGGGAATTTAGAAGGAAAATTTATCATGCACCTGAAGGGCTATAGAGACATAGCCATGCGGGAGAAATTGAACACTACTGATATGGAGAAATATATTTCAGAATTATTGACAGATCAGTTCTCGGATGCAAAACTGGACACTTTCGAAATAGCTCACCTGGACTCCCTCAATCTGCCGCTTGCTATTACACTGAATTTTTCAGTTCCTGAATTTGCGCAGATTGTTAATGACAACATCTATTTCTCCCTGCCTTTCCTGAATTCCCAGCATAAAAATCCGTTTAGGCGGGCCAAGCGCTTTTTCCCGGTTGATTTTAATTATATCTTCCGGAATTCGGAAAATATTGAGCTGAGCATTCCCAAGGAGTTTGAAATCGCAGAGCTTCCCGCACAAAAGACACTGAATATCAAAAGCGCAAATTACGTGTTGCAATTAGCGTCCGGTGAAAAAGGATTGAGCATAAGAAGGAACTTTAATCTGGATAAAACAATTTTCTACCCGTCAGAGTATGGTTTCCTGCGTAGCTTTTATGGAGAAATGGTAAGCGCAGATCAGGGTCAGGTCGTTCTCCGCAGAATACCGGATGCGGCCGGAAATTGATCCTGAAGGAATCATAAAGAAAAACCCGATGCATTCATTCTCAAGAAGGAGACATGGCGTGCGATTCCTGATTTTTATTTTATTTTCTTTCATAGTCTTAACAGATATTTCCGCCGCGGACATTGCGGCTGGCACCTCATCTGAAAATACCGATGCTATTGTTGTTCTGGATGAGCTTGAATTTCACATCAAAAATATCAACTCGGCGGTTTTGAATATCCACAGAAAAGTGCAGGTGCTCCGTGAGAAAGGAAAAGAATTCGGACGGTTTAGTGTGACCGAAAACAGGTATGCCAAATGTAAAAAAATTTCTGCCCGTATACTGGACCTCGACGGCAAAGAATTGAAAGAACTGAAAAAAGATGATATTCTGAAAGCGAATATATCTCCCGGGAATACAATTTACGATGATAACAAGTACCGGTTGGTTGAATTTGCCTGGCCCCAATTGCCCTATATTTTGGAGTATGAGTATGAGGTGGAATTCAATACGGTGTTCATGTGGCCGGACTGGTTTCCCCAGGAGGATGTGCCGGTGCGAAAATCTGTTTATCGCCTGATGCTGGATGAACCGGTCAATTATTACACCTATCATCGTGGAATTGAAATTTCACCGGATGTGATCAAGAAAGGCAAAAAGCAGACGCTCATCTGGACACTGGAAAATCTTGAACCTCGCCTGAAGGAAGATTGGATGCCCCCGGAAGACCGTCACCAAAAATATCTGTTGTTTACGCCTGCAGAATTTCAGTTAGATGGCTACAAGGGATATTCTGACTCATGGGCTCATTTTGGAGAATGGGATCGCCGGTTGGCGAATGGGAGATATCAGCTTACGCCTGAATTACAGAACACTGTTCGGAAATTAACCGCTGACTGCCGCACCGATCGTGAGAAAATCGGAAAACTTTATTCATTTCTGCAGAATTATACCCGGTATGTTTCTATTTCCCTGGGAATCGGGGGATGGCAGCCGAATTCGGCGGAATCAGTATGCACCAATAAATACGGTGACTGCAAGGATTTGACGACTTTTATGGTGGCGATGGCAAATTTTGTCGATATTCCGGCTTACCCTGCGCTCGTCAAGACCCGTGACAAAGGCGTACTATTTCGCGATTTCCCATCCAACCAATTCAACCATGTCATTGCCTTTGTACCGCTGCCGGATGATACCATGTGGCTGGAATGCACCGCCGACTATCTGGCGGCCGGAGATTTGCCGCCGGATGATGAGGGCTGTTTTGTTCTGGTGATCAACGAAAAGAACGGTGAAATCATGCGAACTCCGGCTAAATCAGCGGACAAAAATACGGTGAGCAGCATCATTACAGGGGATTTGACCAATGACGGGGAGCTGCAATTTACCGGGCAAGTGAAATTTACAGGGAACAATGCCTTTTCACGTCGGGCCGGTTTACTAACAGATGAAAGGAAGGATCTCCGGCAAATATTTTCCACGGGATTTCTGGCCAAATATTTATCCTCTCCGTCTTTGCAGCGGTGCGATTTTGAAAATCTCAGGGACAATTTTGATCTACCCCTGATCTGTGACTTTAGCGGGACGGTGAGGAAATATGCGGTTTCTTCGGCCCGCAGAATATTCTTCAATCCCGCCTTGCTGCATCGCGAAACGGCCTCGGATTTGCCGGGGGAGGAGGAAAGGGAATTTGCGGTGAACTATTACTTCCCCTACTCCACCATCGATACGGTGCGGATAAATCTGCCCTCGGGGTATGATCTTGAAGCGGCCCCCGAACCGCTTGAATTGTCCGCCCCTTTCGGAAAATATCGGACTTCCTATGAGATCAGAGAGAATCAATTGACGTTCGTCAGGGAAGAGGCCATCTACAACAAAAAAATTCAGCCGGAAGATTATGCGGCGTATCGCTCCTTTATGAAAGCGGTGATAAAAAATGACAAAGCCAATTTTGTTTTAAACTGGATGTGAGTGGTTCCCAGGTAAGTATCTCAAGCTCTTTAAGCTGAGATGATTTCCGGCCCCGTCCTGTAAAGCATTGGATGAAATAATATCTCTGCTATCCAAATTCGACTCTGAAACCAAACCATTTTCAGTGATCTATTACAATTGCAGTTTGATTCGAATAGTTTATTTATCCGCCATTAACTTCACCCATACATTCCGCACCCGCGGGCCGTCGAATTCGCAAAAATAAATTCCCTGCCAGGTTCCCAATTGCAGCCGCCCGTTTTCAATAATGACGGATAGCGAGGAACCGATCAGGGATGACTTGATGTGCGCTGCCGAATTGCCTTCGCCATGCTGATAACTGTCCTGGAACGGCACAATCTTGTTCAGTTCTTTGAGGATGTCATGCACCACACTCGGATCAGCATTTTCATTGATGCTGACTCCGGCGGTGGTGTGGGGGACAAAAATATGGCAGATCCCGGTGTCCATCTCCCGCTCACTGATAATGTTCTGGATCTTCTGGGTAATGTCAATAAATTCTGTCTGCGAATCAGTCTTAACGCTCAACCTGGAATACATGAAACCTCCTCTCTTGAATTTGCTTTCAAAAGTCTGATTGTGTTCCTTTGAACCAAAAACAGAATTTCTTTATGGATTAAATCTGCCTGTAAAGTAAAAATTCCCGGAATCTATGTAAAGCGAAAAATTTTCAGGTTTTCAATTTTTTCTTTTTTGCGGCCGGAAACAGTATATTGTTGAGGATCAGACGGTATCCCGGAGAATTTTTGTGAAGTTCGAGCTGTGTGGGCGGATCGCCCACCGCATGGGTATAATCTTCCGGATCGTGGCCGCCGTAAAAAGTGAAAGTGCCTTTGCCCGCATTTCCGTGAATATATTTTACTTCATTGGTGCCTTCCACCTCGCCCATGATAATGACTGAGGGCTTGATCTTGGTCCGGTCGAACATGGTGGTCTGTCCCATAAAACCTTTGATTACATCCACATGGTCCTGGGTCAGCATGGTGGGCACGGGATCATATTTGGCGGAAAATTCGAACAGCGTGAAATAGTCGCTCTCCGGGTCCCGCAGGCGGGGAGCGAAACTGGGCGGAATGTCAATGTCCGAAAACTCGTACAGTGTGGGATTGGTATACAGTTTGAAATTCTGGAAAGCCAGGCATTTGCTGTAGTCCAGTTTCTGCTGATAGTTGGGATCGGGCGGCGTACCGTCGAAAGGCGTATCCACGATATCCACTCCCTCGGCCGCCAGTGCGATATCCAGGGCTGCACTGGACTTCGTTGATATACCAGGGCGCATTCAGAAAACTCCAGTAGAATTTGCCATACTGGCCAGTGAAATCTTCATGGTGGAGATGCAGCCAGTCATAGTCGGAAAGTTTTCCCGCCAGGACATCTTCATCATATATTTTGTCATAATCGATTTCCGCATAGGTGAGAGCCAGCGTTACCGCATCGTCCCAGGGCTGTTTGTTGGGCGGCGTATAGACCGCTATTTTAGGGGGCTTTTCCAGCAGGACGCGCTCCATATTTTCCTGTTCTATGGTCGCGTAAATCTGGTTGACTGCAGCGCCGTCAATAGCTTCCGTTTTGACGTCCCTGATCAGACATTCGCTTTCCAGTCCGGGAAAAGTCTGCAGAAGAAATGAGCCGCCCCGGTAGTTGAGAAGCCATTCCACATTCACCCCCCGCTGCAGACTCCAATAGGCCACACCATAGGCTTTGAGATGGTCGGTTTGACTCAAATCCATGGGGATCAGGGTATACTGGGCATCGGCCCACCGGAATAGAAACAAAACCATAAAACTTATATAGACTAATGCTTTCATGGGATCTCTGACGGTTTTTGATCTCGGATAAATTTCATTCTCTCCCGGGCCTGATCGGCAACCAGACTGTTCGGGTAATTTTCCAGCAGTTGCTGATATATTTTAAAGGCTTCCTGTGGTTTATTCAACTGATTTTCCAGAACAGTCGCCATCAGAAACATATGCTGGTCGGCATATTTTACCAGGGCGGAATCCTGAATCGCCCGGGCGCTGAAATCAAGGGCCTGCGGTATTTCCTTTAGATCCAGGGAAAGCTGTTCCATCCGGAGATAGGTGTCCGATTTGATAAGCGGTGAAACGGAGTTGACGGAGACGATTTCACCCAATTTTTTCACTGCCTCCGATTTCTTCCGCTGATAGATAAGCAGGTCGGCTTCGGAAAGTCTGTCCAGCACTTCGGGCGTCTTCTTTGCCTGGCTGATTTTCATCTGCAGGGCGAGGGCATCATTAGTGGCATCCCCGTGTGCGCCCTCCTTTTGAATGATGGAATTAATGGTTTCCTCGGCTTTGCTGTAGTTTTTCATGAAATAATAAGTTCGGGCAGTCTGCAGCAGGGCGAGGCCTTTCCGGGAGGAAGGCGAAACCCTTTGGAAGGTTTGCAGCGCCTGCTCCAGATCTCCTTTAAGGACGCAGCATTCCCCCAGCTTCAGCAAGGCCATATCAGTAAACTGGGGGGAAATTCCTTTCTGCTGCGACATAGCGGAAAAAATTGCAGTCGCCTTATCCACATCAAAATAGTAATCCAGGTAAAGCGTTCCCTGCAGGTAGGACATGCCCGGCAATTCCGGGTGATTGGGAAATTTATCCTGCACCGTCTGGATGAGCTGCAATGCCCGGCTGGCGAATTCGGTATTATTTGTTTTCCGGGCCAGGTTATAAAGCGAGGCCACGGCGCCGGAATAAGCCCCCATGATTTCATTGGACTGCGGGTATTTCTCGATAATCCGCTGGTAAGCCTGCAGCGCGATGCGGTAGCTTGAATCCTGTTCCGCGGCATTGGCAAATTGAAAAAGCAGCCGGTCTTTGTTTTTCCCGTCCTCCAGACGAAGGTAAATCGGATACGCTTTTTCGAATTCGCCATATCGCTGATACAACTGCGCCATCAAAAGATAAATATTGGCGGATTGATCCGATTTCCGCGCCATCGCTTCCAGGGATTTGAAAAATTCCGCTCTTTGATCCGGTTCAATCTGGAAGGATAATATCCGGTTAAAAATATACTGCCGCTGATTGGGCTGCTGTTCAAGATATTTCAAAAAATAGCGGGCCGCCTCCGCATACATCAAACGGCTTTGATAGATACCGGCAATGTTCTGATACAGATAAAAGGCCTGCGGCGATTTTTGGATGGCCTGCTCGTACACTGAAATCGCTTCATCCACCAGGCGGTTCTGCAGCATGGCATTGGCCACCTGATTATATATGCTGATATTGCCGGGAAATTTCCGGAGAACTTGTTTCCAGATCTCCAGGGCTTCATCCTTTTTGTCCTGCTGATAAAGGACATTGCCCTGGTCTATCTGGTAATCCGGGTTCTGCGGGTCACGGTTCATCATATGGTTGACCAGAGAATCGGCGGACTGGATTCGGGCCAGGGTCAGATAGGAGCGCAGCAGCCAGTCGTAATAAACCTTGTTGCCCGGATTTCGCCTGCAGAGGTCTTCCAGAATGGGAATGGCGTTCCCGTAACGGTTCATGCTGATATAGGATTGGGCGGCATTGAAGAGCTGTCTGTCCTGCAGACTCTGCTGGTTTTGCTGCCCCAGCATCTCGCGCGATCGCATGAGGTTCTCTTTCAATTTTTTGACGCTTTCGGCCTGAGGGAAAAGCGGGCTGTTTCCAAACAGAAAAAGGAATACAAATATGCTCAAAATATATCTGTTTTGCATGCGGGAATCCGGGTTTTAAAATACTCTGGCAATTTCGTCCGCCAGCAGCCAACCCTTATCGGATAGCTGCAGGCGCTCTTCGTTCTGAATGACCAGCTCATTTTTCAATAACGAATCGACTACCTTTTTGTATCTTTGTATGAAATTATTGTGAAATCGTTTCTCGAAATCTGATAAATCTATGCCTTCCTTCAGGCGGAGGCGAAGGAAAATGTATTCAAATTCCAGGGTGGCGGCATCGAGTGTTTCCTGCTCCTGGATCGGCAGTTCGTTGCCGGACAACTTCTTAATGTAGGCGGTCAGGGGACGCACATTCCACCAGCGCTGCGGTATGAGGAAGGAATGGGCAGATGGCCCCAGGCCCAGGTAAGGTTCATGGTTCCAGTAACGCAGGTTGTGCCGGCAGCGCAATTCCGGAGTCCTGGAATAATTGGATATTTCATAGACAGAGTAGCCCCGGGAAGCCAGACAGGAATTTGCCGCCTCATAAAATGCGGCTTCTTCTTCATTGTCCGGGGGCTGCAATTCTCCTCTTTTCATGCGGGCAAAAAAGGGAGTATTGGGTTCAAAAATTAATGTGTAGCAGGAGATGTGTTCCGGCTGAAGATCGGCGGCTTTCTCCAGTGTGCTCTGGAACCTTTCGGCTGTCAATCCCGGAAAAGCGGTCATCAGATCCAGATTGATATTTTCAAAACCCGCTTTCCGCGCGGATTCGTAATTTTCCAGCACATCGTCCACGGTATGGATGCGCCCCAGGAACTTCAGATCGCGGG
>JARRQT010000029.1:0-22151 GCA_037381445.1 Calditrichia bacterium | reverse complement strand
AGAAGGAATGTATTTTCTGCTTCCCCTCTGACAGAAAAATTGAAAGGGAGGTAAAAGGAAAAGCAGGGAATGACAGAATCGCCTGCTATCTTTTTCCCGAACCGGCAGGCGGATTCCATTTTTGAAATGATGTTGAATCAGATGGCCACTGGTTCCGGCACCCTGCCAAAACGGCGTTCCCGCGCGTAAAAATCGTCAACCGCTTTTTTCAGACAATGCTTGTCGAAATCGGGCCACATGGTATTGGTGAAATAAAGTTCCGCATAGGCGCATTCCCACAGTAAAAAATCGCTCAGGCGTTTTTCCCCGCCCGTTCGGATGAGCAGATCTACATCGGGGGAAGCGTGTCCGTAGGCGAAACCGTTGTCAAGGAGGGAGGAAAATTCTTCACGGGTCGGATTTATCCGGTTCTCAAGCATCTGTGCCGCCTGCAGAATAGCATCCCTGGCGGAGTAATCAATGGCGACCCGGAGGTGCAGATTTGATCCGCCAAAGGTTGCCGATTCGGCGTGGTCTATGAGATTCAGCAGGCTGTCATTTAAACGGTCCCGCCGCCCGATGATGCTTAGACGGACATCATTATCCAGACAGCGTTTTACTTCCGATTCCAGATAGGAACGAAAGAGATTCATCAGGAAATCCACTTCATTTCGCGGACGCTGCCAGTTATCGGAGGAGAAGGCATACAGGGTAAGCACGGAGATGTTATTTTCCGGCGCCGATTCAATAATCTCCCGCGCCCGCTCCGCTCCCGCCCGATGTCCCCGGAAACGTGGTTTGCCCTTCAGGCTGGCCCAGCGGCCGTTGCCGTCCATTATAATTGCGACATGCAGATTGCCATGATCATATTCCTGAAAAGACTGCTTCATACCTTCTCCTTTTAATCGGGAAAATCCTGATTTTTTTATCGTTGTTTCAAATCCGGAATGCGGCTGCAAGCGGAAAAACCGAGGCTGCCGGAACCGTTATTTCCTGAAATCCAAAAAAATTGATCTTCAATAACCTGAATGGTAATAAATTCATTATATTGGAATGAACTGGTGAATTAAAAGGTCTTGCCCGGGTATTTATGAGGACTGGCAAAAAGACAGAGGAAATGAAATCAATCCGTTGATATATAAAATTTTTCATTCAGATAAATTCCCTGTTGATGGCGCGCTCCTGGTGAGCTCTTTGACAAAACATCCAATTACAAATTAAGCATACATTATTTTGTGGATGGAAAAATGAGATTTTTGTGAGAAATTCATGAGAAATATGAAATGAGCAGTCCGATTACTTCATATAAATTTGACGATATTATCATCGACCTTAGAAACCGGCAGTTGAACCGGAATGGCGAGGCTGTTACGCTCAATGCCAAATATTTTGATGTGCTGGCGTTCCTGGCGGGCCGGCCGCAGCAGTTAATCAGTCGGGATCAGCTTTTCCGGGAAATATGGCAGGGCTTAATTGTCACCGATTCCGCCCTGAGCCAGTGCATAAAGGATATCCGCAAAGCGCTGGGAGATGATGCAAAAAATCCCAGGTATATCAAGACGTTCCCCAAAAAGGGATTCATGTTTCTGAAAACGCCGATTTCAGTTTCGGAAAAGGAGCCGGCGGTTCCGCAAGCGCAGGGAATACAAACGGTCGTCAAACGCCCCTACAAGTTTCTGGATTATTACACCGAAGAAGATACGGATTTATTCTACGGAAGGGAAAGCGAAGTCAGGATTATCTGCTCCAAAATTCTCTCGCACCGCAGTTTTATTCTTTACGGGCGGTCGGGGGTCGGGAAGAGCTCCCTGGTCCATGCCGGTCTGATTCCATCTTTAAAAAGAATGGGCCATCTGGCATTTTCCGTCCGCAGTTTTTATGATCCGTTTGAAGAAATGGTGCGGGTGCTGTCAGGGGACACTTCATCCGGCGAAAATCTCGACTTATACCAACTGCTGCAGCAGCGAATTGCCTCGCCGGAACAGAACGTTATTTTTATTCTGGACCAGTTCGAAGAGTTCTTCACCCTGACCCATCCCGAAGCGCGGGACAATTTTTTCCGCAACATCGGGGAGGTATTCCGGCAAAATCGAATCCAGTTGAGACTGGTGTTCGCTGTCCGCGAGGATTATCTGGCGGAGATGAACCAGTTTAAACACATCCTGCCCGAGATATTCCACCATGAATACCGGTTGCAGCGGCTGAACAGGGAGCAGGCGGAGAGGGCCATCACCGAACCCGCCAGAAAGGTGAATTGTGATCTGGAACCGCCGTTGGTGCAGATGATCCTCGACGATCTGTCCGACGATGAATTTGTTGATCCGCCCCAGCTTCAGATCGTCTGCGATGCCCTTTACGATTTGAAAGAGGTAGAAGGCCGGATTCCCTTAGCCGGTTATCGACGGCTGGGCGGCGCTTCGCAAATATTGAGTCGCTATCTGGAGCGGGTAGTCCGACGTTTCAACAGTGAGGAAATTGAAATGGTGAGAGCGATTCTCGGCGCGCTCATTTCCGCAAAAAATCAGCGGTTAATTTTGCCCCTCTCCAGACTGCAGGAGCGGGTAACCTATCAGTCCGGGGATGAGGCAAAGATACATTCTCTGGTATCGGAACTTTCTGACGCCCGCATTGTGCGGTTCCGGCGGCAGGACGGAGAAATCTGGGTGGAATTGACCCACGATTTTTTAATTCCGGAGATCTCCCGCTGGCAGTCGGCTGAACTTCTTGCGCTGAAGCAGGCTCACTCTCTCATCGAACGCGCGGTTGAGAATTACGAGCTGCATGGGCTGCTGATGGATGACGACACGATTGACGTCATTAGCCCGCTGGGTAGTAAACTGCCGCTGAACGAAAATGAGGCCGGGCTGCTGGCCAGGAGCATGCTGAACCGGGCCAGGCTGATCCCGGAGTGGCTGATCAGAAAATTTCCCTCGGTGACTGGCCTGATTCAGGAAGCGATGCGGAATGAAAAGCCTCCAATACGAATCTGTGCCATAGAGTCTGCCGAATATGGATTAAATGATGATTTGCTGTCAATCCTGAAAGAGATGGCCTTGTGGGACCCCGATCTGAATGTCCGCAAAGCGGCCAGTATCGCGCTCGCCGAAAGATTCGGGAAGGAGTCAAAGCGCTGGCTTCTGGACAAAAACAGCCAGCCCAGCCCCGGAATCATCCGGAAAGCCATCAGTATTGCTTTCATCCGGGACCATAATAAAATGTTGATCTGGTTGAGGCGCCTGCCGCCGCATATTGTCCTGCTGGTATTATCCGGTCTGATGTGGGTGCGCCTGCGCCGCAACAAGATGGATATTCTGAAGGAAACCATTGGCGGTGCTGCGGGGGCGGGAGCCGCGGGTCTGCTCACCGGTTACCCTGGTGCTGGTATTGTCCAGCCTGGGAGCCCTGGCAGGGTTAATGGCGGGATTGGGTATCAGTCTGGGAATGGCAACCATGCAGTTTGTCAGCTACCGGCACAGTCCTTACTGGGCGATTCTGGGGGCTGTTGCCGGCGGCGGTTTTGTCGGGGGCAGTCTGCATGCCATCGGGGTTGATACCTTGCGGGCTCTGTTCGGACAGAATTTGGGTGGAATAGCCGGCGCCTACGAAGGTGCCCTGATTGGTCTGGGGCTTTCCCTGGGTTACCTGGCGGGCGGGTTCCCCAGGCGCCGAATCGACTGGACAAAGATCTTTTATGCGGCATTGGGCGCCATGGTGATGGCCATTTTTCTCACGCTGATTCAGGGAAATCTTTTCAGCGCCAGCATCGAGACGATTGCCCATTCGTTTTCCAATTCACAGGTCAATCTGCAGCCGCTGGCACAGCTCTTCGGGGAAGCTCATTTTGGCAGAATATCGCGCCTGATCCTGGGTGCCCTGGAAGGATTTCTCTTTGGCGGCGGACTGACCCTCGGCGTGCAGCTTCTGCGGGATGATAAGAGTGAGAAGCGGTAAAATAAATTCCGTTTTGCTGAACTAAAATCCCGGGAGATGAAATTTGACCATCCTGTCAAAATTTGCCTACGTATGCAGTTCCACTACGTCGCCGTCTTCCAGCAGGTGGTCACGTCCCGCGGGTTGGCCGTCATAAACCTTTTTGCCCCAGATACGGGCGGTCTTCAGATTTTTGACAAAATCTTTGTGCACCCTGGCGGCGAAATCTTCAACTGTATCCCCCTGTCTCATGGCAAAAGGAGTGCTGAAATCCGCCTCCTGGCCGGGCGGCTTCGCATAAACCCGTATGATCTGCAGCCCGGTGAAAATTTCCTGTTTCAGTTTGTCAAGATTCCTTCCGGTCTGGCCGGAGATGCTGATGAGCGGCCACTCCTCTTCCAGCAGATCACAAAAAATATGAAAATCCTCATCCAGTTCTGCGCTATCTGTTTTATTTACAACAACTAAAAAGGGCAGGACTACTGCGTGGGGAGAATCTCCAAAACGGTTTCTGCCGCAATGGGGTATAATTCCGTTTTGAACCAAGATTTCCGCGGTTTCCTGCAACTGCTTCAGCGGATCGCAGCACAAGTCCAATACCACCAAAATCATGTCGGCCGTACGGGCCAGATCCATTAATTCGTGCTCGATATGTTCCCTGCTCAGCGGTGGGGTATCGATGAGCTGAATTTGAATTTTTTCATGGAGCATCATGCCGGGAATTGCCGACCAGGTGGTGTAGGGGGAATCCGAAATTTTGGGCTCAGCCCCGGTGAGTGCGGCCAGCAGGGCCGATTTCCCGCTGTTGGGCGGGCCCACCAGCAGTACTCTGCCCGCGCCTTCCCTCTCCACATGGAAAAGCGATTCGTGTCCGCCGGTCTTTTTCCTGACCCGGGCGGCCTCTTTCATCCTGGCCAGTTTCCTTCGCAGGTCAGCGCGGAGTTTGTCCGTTCCCTTGTGCTTGGGGATGGTGGCAATCATTTTTTCCAGCAGGACGATCTTTTCATCCGGGCTGTCGGCGGACCGGTAACGCTCTTCTGCCCTGAAATATTCGGGCGGCAAATTGGTTGGCATGACGACCCGTTTTTTGTAAAAATGTACAAAGTCTGGCTGGTTATTTCCAGAAATTTCTGGGGTAATACCAAAGTTTCCGCTTGAAGAGAACTACATCCCGAAGCGCTGCGCCAGTCCGAAAGGCGAGAAGTGGACGTGGAAACCGGTGACCAGCGCATTGTCATCTCTCAGGCTGATAAAGAACGCCGGGGAGAAATTTCCGATCCGGAAAATTCCTGGATAGATATTCAGTCTTACTTTATATCCCTTTGTTCCGGCCAGTATCAGGGAGGCCAGGAGGGAGTTGTTCAGGTCGTAGAACATGGCCACCGTCCACACCAGGTTGGTGGTCTGGGAGCGCACGCCGCTGCCGTTGTCGATATCAACGATATCTTTGGCAATGAGCCCGCCGGTAAGGGAAAAACTGCGGCCGTCCCTGCGGCGATAGGACAATCCCCAGGTGCCGTGAACACCAAAATGATACATCAGCGACCAGGGTTTCCAGAAAGGGAGCTTTATTTTGATCATGAAATTCTGACCGATGTTTTCGATGGTCTGAAGCGCAGGGTCATATGCCGGCATGAAGGACCAGTCCCGCAACTGCAGCGTCTGCCCGAAAAAGCGTGAAACCCGGTCGGAGCTGAACAACAGTAATCCGCCCACATTGAAGATATACATATCTGCCAGCACGTCCACCGAGGGACCCTGATAGGTATTGTTTTCAACCACTTCGTTGATAAGGTGGTAAGAAAACCAGGATGTCAGCGACCATAAAACCGGTTTGGGAAACTGGTGCCAGCGGTACCATTCCAGAAACATGCGGAAAGTGGCGCCGCCTCCGATCAGGTGGAGTTCATAATTCGGAAAATACTGGGCCTCCTTCAGCTTATAACTGGTGGGGATGACTTCCTGTGACAAAAACCTGTTCCAGCCGAATTTTTCAATGGCTGAAAACGGATGGGAGAGATTGTAAGTCACATTTCTCAGGCCGGTACTGAAATCGATATCGGAAATCCGGTTGGAGCGGCTGCTGATCTGCAGAATGCCGAAACCGCCGTTCAAAATGGTTGTCAGAGGATTGAAGGTCTCCTCCGATCCGTATGATCTCCCGTGATAAAAATAGTAGGATGAGTCATTGGCAGCGGAGAAGCCTGGCACAACACATGTCAGCATCAGAAGAGATAGGAGTAACAAGGCCGCTTTTAATATATTCATCAAATGGTAGTTTCGGTTTGGATATATGAAATTAGTACTCCGGGAAATGATCATGCAGATCGTGAATCAATTGTAATTAATTTTTCGCCTGCCTGTCGCCGGGGCTGTCCGATATTTCAATGGAAACAATCCATTTTTGGGTGATTCCGTCCCCGGAATTAAAGACCGCCAATTCTGAAAATTATGAAAATCTGTGCCGTTCCGCTGCGGGTCAGATAACTTGGTTGAACAGCATCAAGTTTAAAAAATACGGCACCATAAAACGCATCCCTAATCTAAAAAGATAATGCAAAAATCCAAGGCCTGTTTCTTTTTATGATTTAGAAACAAATGGTTACTGTGAGGGAAGTTTTTCGCGTTCCTGTAGCTGTCTCAAAAACAGGAATACTCAAATGCTGCGAAAAATTGCCGAAGCCCGGATTCGGTGGTTTGGACCGGATTCCGGGCAGGACTTTTTACATCCAGAGATGGGCCGCCACCGGATGGGCGGTTCGCTGTTGCAATGATATGGCCTCTTCCGGGCAGACAGCCCTGCAGACGCCGCACCCGAAACATTTTTGGGGATCAATCCGGGAAGGCTGTTTTTTGCCATTGAATTCGATGGCATTAAACTGGCAATTTCTTTCGCAGGCCCGGCAGCCATTGCATTTGGACTGGTCAATAGCGGCGATATATTCTGCACGGAACATGACCGGAATTTTCTGACCGACCGTGCTCCGCAAAGCCAGACAGTATTGGCTTTCGCAATTGCAGATGGCGCCGATGAAAGGAGTCCCGAACGTCCAGAGGCTGTGCACCATTCCTTTTCTGTCATCCTCTGCCATGGCATGGCAGGCTACTTCCGGGCTCAGTACCTCGAAGCTCGAAAGTTCCGGCGAACCGAAAAAGTCCAGATCAAGATGGTCATACCAGTCGGGTGGTCCGGTGCTGATTCCGTAACAGGTCCTGCTTTCCTGTTTTTCGGCTGCCCAGCGGCATCCGCAGGTAATTCTTGTCACCGAAGTGGCCATGGCCAGGATTTTGGGTATTTCCTCCAGCGGAATGACCTGTCCGAAATGTGATTTCAGGGAACCATTTGTGAGCCGCTGCCTGATTCTCTGCGGCAGCAGCATTTTCCCCTGAAAAATTTTTTCCAGATAGGAGATTTTTCTGTTACCTTTCCGTATGACTTCTTCAAAAAAGTGCTCGATAAATTTTTGACGCTCCAGATCTTTCAGCAATTCGGTCGCATAATTACTGGCGTTGAGATACCATTTCTTCCCCTCACCATGTTTGGTACAGAATTCGCACATTTCATTACCTCCCGGTGAAATATTCACCCTGGTTAGCGGATGTCAAGGCAGTATGGCGATCATCTATTCATTAAGTGTATATTGGACAGAAACAGGATAAAAATCAATATTTAATTCAGGGCCGGCGTCATGTGATTTTAAGTTTTAAAATAACCGGCGGTTTCCTAACCCTGCTATTTAACTTTATATCTTCAGGTTTCTTAATAACTTTCGATAATATTGGATTGCGGGGAAACATTTAATCAGCCGCTTTACAGGGAGGTCCGTCGAGAGGGAAAAATAAATAATGATTCTGTTTATTTGGATTCGGTGCTGTTATCTTTAATATTGCTTATTCGAAAGGAAAAGAGTGTATGGCCGGCCCCAGCGATGAAACAAATTCCGGGAGACAAAATCCTGTTGATGAAGAAACAAAAAGGACTGGAAGTCCATCTCCCCGCGGTAAAAAAACAAGAAAGAAAAATGGGCGCTTAGCCTGAAATGCATTGCAGAACGCCCCGGGAAAGAAGACGGCACGGGGAGGACCTTTCGGATACGGCTCGATCATTTTCCCGATGCCATCGCACTGGTGGACGGAAAGACCGGCAATCTGATGATGGGGAATAATGCGCTGTGCGAGATGCTGGGGTATACCGAAAAAGAGATACTCTCGCTGACTGTGCTGGACCTCTAGCCCGAAGCTTCTCTGGCGCTTTTAAGGGAGTCGTATGCCAGGGTGAAAAGCGGCCGCGCCGAAATAATAGATGAACTGCCTGCCTCCTGTAAAGACGGCAGCCGGATATATACGGAAATTCATCCCACCCTCCTTGAACCCGGGGACAGCGAATACATTATGATCATCGTTCGGGATGTGACTTCCCGGCGGGAGACCCGGCTGGCTCTGGAAGAATCCGAAACCAAGTTTCGCGACCTCACCGAAAAATCGATGGGCGGTGTCTACCTCATTCAGGATGGCTTATTTAAATATGTCAATCCCCGCTTTGCTGAAATATTCGGATATACCACTGCAGAGCTGATCGATAAGCTGGGTCCGCGGGACATTGCACGCCCGGACAACTGGCCCGGCGTGCAGGAGAAAATCCGCCAGCGAATTGCCGGGGAAGTGGAAGCGCTGCATTATGATTTTGTGGGTCAAACCAAATCGAAACGCTCAATCCACGTGGAAGTATACGGCTCCCGAACCATTTATCGGGGGAAAGCGGCGGTTATCGGAACACTTCTAGATGTGACGGAGCAGCGGAGGGCGGAAGCCGATTTAAGGGAAAGCCGGGCCCGGCTCCAAACCATCTTCGATAATATTCCCTTCGATTTTTGGGTGTGCGGCCAGGACGGAAGATATCTTATTCAGAATACGGTTTCAATCAGGAACTGGGGAAATCAGATTGGCAAATTGCCGAAGGAGACGGGGGCGCCGCCCGAGGTTTTATCAATATGGCAGAAAAACAACCGGCGGGCCCTGGATGGTGAAATTGTGCGGAGCGAGGTGAAATATGGTGAGTCGGGCTATTTTCAGAGCATCGTCGCCCCCATCAGTCAGGCGCCGGGCGAGACAATGGGTATTTTGGGAATTAATATTGATATAACCCAGCAGAAGCAGGCCATCGAAGCCCTTCGGAAAAGCGAGCAGCGTTTCCGGACTTTCCTGGAACAGAGTTCGGAGGGAATTTTTCTTTTGGAATTTAATCCTCCTATTTCCAGTCTGATGTCCCTTGACAAACAATTCCAAAAACTCCTGAAGTCCGGTTTTATCGGCGAGTGTAATGATGTTTTTGCGCGTATGTCCGGATTCCCGGGCAAAGATTCCGTTATGGGTAAATACCTAAAGGATATTTTTGATGACAGAAAATTCCGGCATTATGCCAGCGAGTTTGAACAATTTATTCGTAACGGATACCGGCTCGAAGATCTGGAGGTGAGCCAGGTCGATGGGCAGGGAGAAGAGGTTGCTTTTGTTTACAATGCAGTGGGCGTGGTCCGTGATGGGCATCTTACCGCGGTCTGGGGTACGCAGAAGGATATAACCGGCCAGCGAAAGGTGGAGAAGGAAATCCGCATGCTGGCCCAGGCGTTGAAAAGCATCAGTGAAATGGTCGGCGTTACCGATCTGGAAGACCGCTTCATTTTTGTGAATGATGCATTCTGCGAAGCCTACGGTTACATGCGCGAAGAAATGATCGGTCAGTCCGTGGACCTGGTCCGCTCTGTCCATAATTCCCCGGAAGTCCTCTCCGAAATATTGCCGTCAACTTTGCGGGGCGGCTGGCGGGGCGAAATTCTCAACAAACGTAAGGACGGCAGCGAATTTGTCGTTTCCCTGTATACCTCGCCGCTGAGAAATGAAAAGAATGAGCCGGTAGCCATGATAGGGGTCTCGCGGGACGTCTCCGAGCAGCGGCAACTGGAGGAACAGCTTCGCCAGGCCCAAAAAATGGAGTCCATCGGAACGCTGGCCGGGGGAATCGCCCACGATTTCAATAATCTGCTGACCGTCATCAATGGCTATTCGGACTTGGCCATGAAGAGAATTGAGCCGGATCACTACCTGTATAATTTTCTCCAGTCCATCCGCAGGGCCGGTGAACGGGCCCACGATCTTACCCGGCAGCTGCTGGCCTTCAGCCGCAAACAGATGTTCCGGCCGAAGATTCTGGATATCAATAAAACCATCGCCGACCTGAATAAAATGATGCTGCGTCTGATCGGGGAGGATATTCATATTGAGACCGATCTCAAATCCGGACTGCCGGCAGTGAAAGCGGACCCCAGCCAGATTGAGCAGATCTTGTTGAATCTGCTGGTGAATGCGCGGGACGCTGTTAATCAGAAAGTCAATTCGACAGAGGAAAAGCGAATTGTTATCAAGACGGATGCGCAGGAAATCGACGCGGCGTTCGCGGCCACCATGCCCGGCTGCACTCCCGGCACGCATGTGCTTCTTACCGTGGAAGATAACGGCCAGGGCATGAGCGAGATCATGAAAGAGAAAATCTTCGAACCTTTCTTTACCACCAAAGAAACCGGCAAAGGGACCGGCCTGGGTCTGTCCACGGTCTACGGTATTGTCCGGCAAAACAAAGGCTGTGTTAAAGTGGAGAGTCAATCCGGCGAGGGCAGCACCTTCACCATTTACTGGCCGGCCAGCGATGAGGCACCGACGGATACCGGGCAGGAAGAGGCAAAGCCTCAGGCTGCCAGGGGCAGGGAAACAATTCTGCTGGTGGAAGATGATGAGAGTGTCCGCGAGTTTACAGCCGACGCCCTGCGCGAACACGGCTATCATATCATTTCGGCTTCCGATGGTCCCGAGGCGATCCGGCAGCTGGAGCAATCCGGAAGAACCATCGATCTGCTGCTCACCGATATGGTAATGCCCCGGATGAACGGCAAGGAGCTTGCGGATCAGATTATCCGCATTCAGCCCGGTATCAGGGTGCTGTTCGCATCGGGATATACCGATGTGCAACTGTTTGATGCCGATTCCATCCGTAAAGGAATTCAATTTATTCAGAAACCTTTCAGCATCGGTTCCCTGCTGGAAAAAATCCGGATAATCCTGGGAAATTGAAAGATCAGCGTTTTCGTCGACAGATTAAATTAACCGTTTGGTTCAATAAAAAAACTCCGGTTGCCGTTTTGGGCTGAACCGGAGTTTTTGTTTTATGATTTTATTAAGGTATTCAGCGGAATTGCTGCCTTACGGCCTGCTCCGGATTCAATATCTCTTATCCCTTCTTCGAAACTTTGAAGCAGGACCGCTGCCGTTGTCCCTATAACTTATTCGCGTTTGCGGAGAGGTATTTTGAGACTCCTTCCGCCGATTCTTTCATTCCCTCTTCACCCTTATGCCAGCCGGCCGGGCAGACCTCACCGTATTTTTCGGTGAATTGCAGGGCGTCGATAATCCGGATCATTTCATCAATATTTCTGCCGATGGGAAGATTGTTGATGACCTGATGCTGGACCACGCCGTTTTTATCGATCAGGAATGAAGCTCGCAATGCCACTCCATCGGGGTGTTCGATGCCGTAAGCCTGCGTAATCATGTGCTTCACATCCGCTACCATGGGAAAACGCACTGCCCCGATACCGCCCTTTTCAACCGGCGTATTCCGCCAGGAATAATGGGTGTATTGCGAATCTATTGAAACGCCGATGACTTCCACGTTGCGTTCCTTGAATTCCGCCAGCCGGCGGTCGTGGGCGATGATCTCGGTAGGACATACAAACGTAAAATCCATGGGCCAGAAGAATAGCACGACATATTTTCCCTTTAAATCGGAAAGCCTGAAATCATCTTTAATTGATCCGTCTGGCATGACCGCCGGGGCTGTAAAATCCGGCGCTTCCTTAGCAACTAAGACACTCATTTTCTGTCTCCTTTCGGTTAGGATTTATATAGTTTGGACTATATTTGTTTTATGATTTTATTTGGAAATTAAAAATGAAATCCTATTTTTTTCAGTGAAACAAATTTCCCTTTATCACATTGCAATATGATAAAATCTAACTAAATTCGGTCGTTCTCCGGGCATATTCAGGGCAATGCCTCTTTCCGGCAAGATTCCCGTTTTCAAACGGTATCATTTTGAGATATCATGTTTTGCGTTCCAGATCAATAACATCTTTTAATTATCCTGAACAACTATGACGGGAGTTGGTATTTAATTCTAACAGACTTCCTGCTATGCATGGCAGGGGAAGATGAATGAAAGAACAATTTAACAATGCAAACTCCGTCAAATCCGACAAATAGAAAAATTCTTACGACCAAGATAGGGAGAAGGTTCAATTTTGACTAAAAAATATTGCAGGTTGGGCCTCGAATCTGGAGTTGTCAATATGCGGATAGACGTCATGACATTATTTTCAATAGAATTTCTACAGAATTAGGTCGTATATTCGGGTCAAAAAAATGAAGATATTAATTGTAGAAGATAACCTCCGCCTTGCGCAGGATATGCAGCAATTCCTGGCCGATAATGATTTTGTGGTGGAGCACGCCGCCACTCTGCGGGAGGCGTATGACAGAATTTCCATCTACAAATATGATCTGGTGATCGTCGATCTCGGGCTTCCGGATGGTGATGGAATAGAACTTGTTCGCCGTATTAAAGAATATAATGCCCAGACCGGCATCCTCATTCTCACGGCGCGGGATGCCATCGAGGACAAGGTCAAGGGCCTGAACCTGGGCGCCGATGACTACATGACCAAACCGTTTCACAAGGCCGAACTCAATGCCCGCATCCACTCGGTGCTGCGGCGGAACAAATTCAACCGCAGTAATCTGCTGCAAATCCATGAAATAAAAGTCGATCTGCTGGCATCCCAGGCGTTTATTCATGACAGTCCGCTGAATCTAACCCGAAAGGAATACGATCTCCTGCTTTACTTCATGCAGAATCCCAACCGGGTCCTTACCAAGGAAAATATCGCCGAGCATCTCTGGGGAGATCACATTGATCAGACGGACAGTTTCGATTTTTTATACAATCATATCAAAAACCTGCGCAAAAAAATAACCCGGGCCGGGGGGAAGAATCATATCCGGGCCATGTACGGTATGGGCTATAAATTTTCAGCGAATCAATAGAAATGGTTTTATAATGAAAAAACAACGTTCTTTCAAACTGCTGACCAAAACAACTTCGATTTACCTGATTTTCACGTTTATTGCTTTTATCAGCAGCGCGTTCTTTCTGATCCGGGAAACCGATAAGTTTATCTCCAAGGATCTGGAAAGCAGTTACGGCCGCTATGAGCATCGCCTGAAAAGGTATATCGCGGAAGGCAAACCCATTGATCGGCTGCATACTGATGTTCAGCAGCTTCCGGGGGATGCCGCATCCATTTCCCAAATGTCACCGGTCTATTCCGACACGGTGATTTATAATTCCGGCGTGGATGAAATGCAGCGCTTTCGCAAGAAGACTATTTTTTTCCGGGTACATGATGCCGGCTACCGGGCAATCCTGCTGCTGCCGGTAGGTGATTTCCTCAAGCTGCGGGATGATATCTTCGGTTCCCTGATTCCCGCTTTTATATTCCTTGCCATGGGCATCGTGCTCTTCAATTACCTTCTGTCCGGCTATTTCTTTCGCCCTTTCAACCGCATCCTGGATATCATGAAAACCTATAAGGTAGGCCGTGGGAGCGGCATCAAAAAAATAAAAACAAATACTTCGGAATTCATCAGGATGCAGGATCTGTTCCACCAGATGATCGAACGCATCGAGTACGATTACTCCAATCTGAAGGAATACACGGAAAACATGGCCCATGAGATGCAGACGCCGCTGACGGTCATTTTCAACAAAACCGAAAACCTGATTGCCGATGAATCGGTGATGCGCAAAAATGCCGACAATGTGAAGATCATTTACGAGGAAACCAATTATCTTTCCAAGATGGGCAACTCCCTCAACCTTTTGACCAAGATCGAAAACGGGGAGTTCAGCAATGCCATTAGAATTGAAACCCGGCCGGTAATTGAAAAACAGGTGGCGGCGGTCGAGGAGCTTGCCAGGCTTAAATCGCTGACCATTGACGCGGCGCTGTCTCCGGAGCATCAAATTGTGATCGATCCTTTTTTGCTGGACATTATACTGAAAAATCTGATACGTAATGCGATCAGTTACGGCACCGGCGAGGGTCCCATCCGCATACGCACCGCTGCCGGGGAATTCACCATCAGCAATTACGGCCCGCCGCTGGAGGTGCCGGAGGAGAAAATATTTCAGCGCTTTTACCGCAACCATAATTCAAAAACATCGCTGGGACTGGGTCTCTCGCTGGTGAAGAAAATCTGTGAATTAAACGGTTTGGCCATTGATTACTCATACCGGGAAGGGCAGCATGTTTTCCGGATAAAAGAGGCCGTCTAAAATATAGAATTTTTGAAAATGGAAACACAATACAGAATTTCTACAGATTCATATTCTATAATGGAGTCGAATTGCAGGTTTTTATCTGAAGGAGCTATTGTACGATGAAGGGATTTTTTGTTTATTTCGTTTTGCTAATTTTAATGATGGGATCTGCGCTTGCGCAGCAGCCCCGCCAGGATGGGCCGGGAAATATTACCGGAACCATTTATGACTCGCGGGACCGCGTTCCCATCGAATATGCCAATATTGTGCTGTATAACAAGGCCGACAGTGCACAAATTACCGGCACAGTCAGCAATCCGCAGGGGAAATTCACCCTGGAAAAACTGCGCCCGGGGAATTATTATATCGAAATTTATTTTATCGGTTATCGTACCAAACGGATTGACAATATTCAGCTGAGACGGCCTGACTTCAGCGCGGATCTTGGAAAAATCCAACTGAAGCAGACCGCGCTCAGCGCCGACGCCATCGTGGTGGAAGGTGAAAAGGCGGCCATGACTTACAAAATTGACAAGAAGGTGATCAATGTCAGCCAGCAGCAAACTGCCATTTCCGGTTCTGCGGTGGATGTGCTGGAAAACGTTCCCTCCGTTACCGTGGATATTGACGGAAACGTCAGCCTGCGGGGCAGCGGCAACTTCCGGGTGCTGATTGACGGAAGGCCCTCCATTCTGGACCCCAATGACGCTCTCGACCAGATCCCGGCTTCAACCATCGATAATATTGAGATAATTACCAATCCCTCCGCCAAGTATGATCCCGAAGGCACTGCCGGTATCATCAATGTCATTTTGAAGAAAAACCAGATGTCAGGCATGAGCGGTCTGGCAAACCTGGACGGCGGTTTGAATGACCGCTACGGCGGCGATTTTTTGGCGGAATATAAAAACGATATTTATACGGCCACCATTTCCGCCGATTACAACCGCAGGTTTTCCGATGGTTCCAGCAGAAATGTCAATCGCACCACCCATGCGGACAACACCACTAATGTGCTGTCCAACGGCGATTCCCGGCGCGGCAGGATCTCAGGCGGCGTGAAAGGATCATTCGCGCTCTCCCCGAGTCCGCAGGATCTTATCTCACTCGACGGACGTTACGGCCAGGGGTCACACCAGAGAAATTCAAGCCTGGACTATGAGCAGTGGACTAATCCGGCAATCCCGCACGATATTTATACCAGCCGGAATAATCAGGACCGTTCCGGGACTTATTATTCTGCTAACCTGATGTACCAGCACCGCTTTGCCTTGAAGGGACATGAGATTTCGGGTCAGCTTTCCTATAACCACCATAGCGGAGATGAAACTGCGCTGGATGAGCTGATCAATAGTGAAAATAGTATTACATCGGGCCGCAAATCGACAGAGGGCGGTCCTTCCAACGAAGTGCGGGCAAAGGTTGATTATTCGCTTCCCCTGGGCCGGACTAATAAATTTGAAGCTGGCTATCAGAGCGAACTCGACCGCTCGCAGGATAATAATACGCTGTCTGAATATCAGACGGAAAGCGATATCTACCGGCTCGATCCCCGCTTCAGTCATTCCACGGATTACACCCGCGATGTTCACGCGGTGTATTCCATGTACTCCGGCGAATTGGGCCGTTGGGGGTATCAGGCGGGACTGCGTGGCGAATATACTTACCGGATCATCGACCTGGCCGGAGAAGGCAAACGGTTCACCATCGATCGCTGGGATTATTTCCCGACACTGCACATGTCCTACCAGTTCCAGAAGGGACAGCAGATGATGGCCAGCTATACCCGGCGCATCGACCGTCCGCACGGCTATTACTTGGAGCCGTTCCAGACCTGGATGGACGCCTACAATGTGCGGGTGGGAAATCCGGCGCTGAAACCGGAGTATATCGATTCCTATGAGGCGGGATTCCAGACCTATTTCGGCAAGAATGTATTTTCCACGGAATTTTACTACCGGATGACCCATAACAAGGTGGAACGGGTGCGTTCGGTGTACGATGATAATATTACCCTGCATTCCATCGAAAATGTGGGCCGGGATTATTCCTTTGGCAGCGAGATCATGCTGAATATCGATATCCTCAGAGCGTGGAACCTGAATCTGATGGGGAACCTGTATAATTACCGGGTTGAGGGATTGTTATACGGCGATTCATTTTCGCGGGAAAGTTTTAACTGGAGCACGCGGATCAACAATTCCATCAAACTGGGGAAATGGACCCAGTTTCAAATCAACGGGATTTACAACAGCCCGACGGTTTCCTCCCAGGGGCGGCGCGAAGGATTCTTCATGACCAACTTTGCGGTGAAGCATGAAATTCTGGCCAATCAGCTCTCCGCCACCCTGCAGGTGCGCGACCTCTTCAATACGGGCCGGTATGAGTATACCTCCGAGGCGCCGGATCTTTACACCTACAGCTATCATACCCATGAGGCACCCATCTTCATGCTCAATCTCCGCTACAATATCAACAATTACAAAGCCAGGCCGGAGCGGAATCGGGACAACAGCGGAGGCATGGATGAAGGGGGAGGAGAAGAATTCTAGCGGGCCAAAATTAGCGCATCCTTGAAGCGATAAAAATTTTGCATCGGGCATGTGCCGTTTTCGGAACTGCACATGCCGGGAATCAGAAGTGTCCCTTGACAATCAGCCGCAGGGAATCCAGCCGCAGGCGGGCGGTAAGGATGGCTTCCCGCAGCAGGCGCTTTTCCTCTTCCAGCAGTGATATCTCCTCCTGCCGGATATTCCTGTTTACCTTTTTCAATTCCACCAGACGATTTATTTCCCGGTCCAGCGCGGTCTCCATGGACTGCAGCCCCCGGTTGATCTGCGACTGGCTTTTCTTTCCGGCGATCTCCTCGCATCTGCCGAGCATATGCGGGATCAGTTCCTGCCTGAGGTCTCTGTTTTCCAGAATATGCGTTTCTTCAAACGCCTGGGCGGCGCGGTTGATGGCCTCCCTGGAAAATTTATTGCTGCACTCCTGCAGCGAGTGATCCACCACTACCCGGATGGGAGTGGGGGGCAAAAAGCGATCGGCAAACAGATTTTTGGGGGCCACGGATTCCAGGATAAAAATCACTTCCAGCAGAATCTCATTGGTGGCGGATTCCGGCCAGCTCACCGCGGCGGCGTTTCCCTTTTCTGAGCCTAACAGCAGATCCATCACACCCATCACCATGGGGTGGTCCCAGGTCAGAAATTCGATGTCTTCATGAATGAGCGCCGTGCTCCGGTCAAATGTGACAGTCAGGCTTTCCTGTTTCAGGGGCGGCAGGGGGAACTCGACGCTGGACAGCAGCGAGAGGTTCAATTTGTAAGTGTGATTTGAAATCCGGTCTTCGCGGATGCCGTAGAGGCGGAAAACATCCAGCATAAATTTTTCAATGTCCGTATGGCGGTCGTTTGCCTCGATCTCCCCGACCAGCTCCTTCGCCGCTTCCGGCTGGAAGGAATTCAGCTCCAGCAAGCGGTCCCGCCCTTTTTGAATGCGCCCGGAGATTTCGCCTCTCAGTTTACGGGTCCTTTCCAGCAGCTCTTCCAGTCCGGACAAATTCCTGTTGAGGGCCTTTTCCCTGACCTCTGATCCCAGTTGCTGGAAAATCTGATAGGCGCCGGGGACATTTTCCCGGAAGGCATCCAGCCCTTCATGATACCAGCGGGCCAGTATCTCATAACCGCTGCCCTGTATGTAGGGGATGTGGATGTGAATGGTTTGGCTTTGCCCGATGCGGTCCAGCCGTCCGATGCGCTGTTCCAGCAGTTCCGGGTCCAAGGGCAGGTCAAACAGCACCAGGTGATGGGAAAACTGAAAATTGCGTCCCTCGCTGCCGATCTCCGAACAGATCAGAATCTGTGCACCCTCTGCCAGGGCGAACCAGTTCGCGCTGCGATCCCGCTGAAGGAGCGTCATTTCCTCGTGGAAGAGGGCGATTTCTGCCGGCAATTGCCTGCGAAGCGCTTCGTCTATAGCCCGCACTTTTTGAATGGAACGGCAGATCAGCAGGACCTTCTCTTTTTTGTTTTTCTTCAGAAACTGCGCCAGCCAGGCAATCCGCGAATCGTTTTTAAAATCGAAAGCGGGTATCTCTTCCGTGTCGGCCAGATCAGCGGAAAACTCCTTCGACTGGCTCGACAAATCCTCAGCCTTTCCATCCAGCGGAATGGGGTGGGCAATCCGTTTGGGGAAGCTGGAAATGGCGGCGCGGGTATTTCGGAAGACAACCCTGCCCGGCCCGAAGCGGTCCAGCAAATCCTCGATAAACGCCCGGCGGCTTTTAGGGTCCATCTTATCATCGGAAGCAGGAATATCCGTACCGGACTCCAATTCCCCGGGCAAAAGGCTGTTCAGCCGCTTTATATCCGCCGGCGATAATTTGTCTTCTTCCAGAAACCTGTTGATGATGGACGAAACGGCCTGGTACTGTTCTTCATCTTTTCCGAAAAGATCGAAATCGTGATAGCGGGCCGGGTCCAGCAATTGCAGCCGCAGAAAGTGGCTTCGGTGACCCAACTGCTCCGGGGTGGCGGTGAGCAGGAGCAGTGAATCCGACACCGCGCTCAGTTTTTCCGCCAGGCTGTATGCCTCGCTGCCTTCGGTGAGGTGGTGCGCCTCATCAATCACCAGCATGTCCCAGCCTGCCGCCACCGCCAGTTCCCTCCACTTCGGGTTGGCAGCCAGGAATGAAATGTCGGTGATGCCCATTTGATCGTCCAGAAACGGATTGGCCCCGGGGTCGGTTTCGGTGGCCGCCCGGCAGTATTCCTCGTCGAAAATCCGGAAGAGCAGGTTGAAGCGCCGCAGCAGTTCCACAAACCATTGGTGAATCAGTGAGTGGGGGACAAGCACCAGAATCCGGCTGATCCTTTCCGTGACCAGCAGACGGTGCATGATGAGACAGGCTTCGATGGTTTTTCCCAGCCCGGTCTCATCGGACAGGAGCACCCGGCGGATGTGGCGGCGGGTAATTTCATGCGCTACATAAAGCTGATGGGGAATCAGATTGATGCGTCCGCCCATAAAGCCGCGTACCTTCGCTTTGCGGTAGCGGTGCTGGTATTCCAGCGCCCGCTGGCGGAGATTGAAATCACGATTCGGATCAATGATTCCGTTCAGCAGACGGTCATGTGGCGTCGTAAAGCTGATGGTGTCGGACAGATCTTTTTCCGGCAGATCGATCTGGTCCCCGTGATAAGTGATGATCCCCTCCGCGGTGGAAACAGAGGTAATAGTGAATGAGGCGCCGTCGCGGGATTTGATTTTGTCTCCAGCTTTAAATACCACCCGCCTCAGGGGAGCGTCGGCCGCTGCGTACGTCCGCGTTTCCCGGCTGGCCGGAAAATAGATTTCCACGAGGCGATGGTCCACATGTTTTACCAGCCCCAGTCCCAATTCCGGTTCCATTTCACTGATCCACCGCTGGTCTTTCCTGAATGTATTCAAAAATTGCTCTCTCTGGTTTAATGCCTGTCATTTTCAACGTTCAAATATAGGAAAATTGTGAGGGGAGAAGCCAGTCATTTCGGGGCGAATTCCGGGCTGAAAACATTTTTTTCGATGACAGGATGGAATGAGGAGGAGATCAACTGATTTGATCATTTTGTTTTCAGTGGATGAAAAATTCTCCGTCGAGTGAGAGCAATTTCGAGCTGCGGCTTTTTGCCGCAGTTGATAATAATCGGTAGCAGGCCATAATAAATGTCGGTCTTCATAAACCAGAGAAAGGCGGGATTATGTTGTTTTCGCAATTTGTCAGGTTAATGTGATGGCGGCTATCCGATCTCACCTTCCACGATGGATTCTTCCGCCACCTTGTCCGCGGTCTTCATTTCAGGGGTGATTTTCTTCTGCTTCCAGCTCCCTTTCATGAACCAGGCGATGGTAATGACGGCGGCCAGCACGTTGGTAACCGGAAAGGCCCACCAGATCCCTTTTGAGGCCAAATGAGTATGTTCCGATAAAATATACGCCAGGGGAAACCTGAGCACCCATAGGGAAACGATGGACAATACCATGGTAACCAGGGTATTGCCCGAGCCCCGGAAGGCGCCGTTCAGCACCTGCTGGATGCCGATGAATCCAAAGGTGAGGGCCATGACCCGGATAAACAGGGTGCTGGAGCGGATGGCTTCCGGCTCACCGGGAATAAAGAATTCCGAGAGATAGCCCGCCGTAAAAAAGATCACTACGCCCACCGCGGTCAGGACCAGGAAACCGATCAGGGCGCTGGTTCTGGCGATTTTCTCGGCCCGCTCAATTTTCTGCGCGCCGATATTCTGACCCACCAGCGTTGAAGTGGCCATGGAAAGCCCCAGGGCGGGAATGATGACGAAGCTCAGGATTCGGCTGCCGATGCCATAGGCGGCGATGATCACCGTGCCGAAACTGGCCACCAGGAATGTCATGATGGTCATTCCCAGGGCGCGGGTAGATTGTTCAATTGAAGCAGGAAAACCCAGGCTGAACATTCGCCGGATCAGCGCGAAGTCCGGTTTGAAATCCTTCCTGTGCAGCTGGATACCAAATTTGCCGCTTAAGAGCACAATCATTCCAATGAAATTGCCCACGCCGCGCATCAGCGATTGAAAAACGGCGTATCCGAAAACAAAAACAAGGCCCATGAATGAGATCTGAAGGTAGGAAGTGGCGCCGGGAAGCACCGCCGGCTGCGCACCCATCAGCTTCATCACCGGATGGGCGGAGAAGTAACCGACAAAAGAAATGATGACCGAGATAACAAGCATGAGAATCAGGGTCTGGGCAGTGACAAAATCCACGTTCTGCTGGTCCCGTTTTCCTTTGTATTGGGCGACCAGAATGGTGCCCGCAATGGCCAGCCCGCCGCCCAGCGAGGTGAGCAGAAAGATTACCGGGAAGCTCAGCGAGACCGCCGCGACTGCCGCTTTTCCCAAACGACCCACCCAGAAAGTGTCCGTCAACTGGTAAGCGGTCTGCAGAATATTGGCGAACACGATCGGTATGGTCAGTGAGACCAGCGATTTGATAATGGGGCCTTCGGTGAGGCGGTCGGGCGGACGGGATTGATTCATGCTGGCTGCATTCCGAAAAAAATGTACCACAAACATTTGAATTAGAAATTCCTAACATCTTGCAGGTTAAAATATATAAATAAAATCAGCACTTTACGAATGCTTTTTTTGGCGAGGCCTTCCGGTGTCTGCAAAGACCATTCGGAATCAATCGGCAGGAGAAGATCGATGAAACAATTCAGAGAATTGAGCGCTTAAAACTTTGTCCGTTTCCGGGGTAAAATGATTCATATTCCCGGCGGGGAAGAGGGTATCCCCAAAAAAGGATTGATTGTGAATTCCGAAATTTGTATCTTGGACGCCATGACTGGAGTTGATTTCCTCAATGATTTTACGAAATCGGAACACTTTTCGTGCTGCCGAATTCTCTTCTTGACCGTTTATGTCTCTGCCAGACTTTATTAAATTGTTGCATAGTCTGGACAGCGGGTGGCTCGAGCAGTAATCCTGCAAAATAAGGGAAAGGAAAAAAATGAGCAAGACCATGTATAAACTAACCCATACCGCTACCGGCATCAAGGGCCTGGATTTTATCCTTCATGGCGGATTACCGCAAGAAAGGACTTACCTGATTCACGGAAGTCCCGGCGCGGGCAAAACCACCCTGGGATTCCAGTTCCTGCTCGAAGGTGTCCTGGCAGGGGAGCGGGTGCTTTATGTGACACTTCTGCAGAGCCGCGCTGAAATCCGGGCCGTTCTTGCTTCCCATGATTGGAGTCTGGAAGGAATTGACATCCTGGAACTGCCAGAGCAGG
>JARRQT010000028.1:0-25552 GCA_037381445.1 Calditrichia bacterium | reverse complement strand
AGGCGGAACCAGTCGGGGATCGGAAAGTCGCCCTTGCCCGCGCCGCCCGGCCCGGACGAGGAGCCCGGCCAAACAGACAACCTACCGCGAAATTGCGGCAGCGATTGGTGTTGCGCTGGCTTATGAACTGGAAGAAGAAGAGATTTCGGTAATTACTCTGCGGAATATAGAACAGGAAATGTCCCCGTGGGTGGTAGCATCCCGTCCCGCGACCATGCGGCAACCATAAGAGAATTGAAATAAAGAGGGAATTATGAAAGAGTATGTGGTAACAATCAATGACAAACCTTATAACGTGGTAATCAAAAAACTGCAGACGGATACCGCTGTGGTGGAGGTTGATGGTGAAGAATATGAAGTGGGCGTAGAACGGAAAGTAACGAGACATCTGGAACCGCTGGATGTAAAACCGGTTCGCAAATCTCCTGTAGTCTCCGAAACCGTCGCCATGCCAGCAGCACCCACAGCTTCCGCGAATGATATTGTATCTCCCCTGCCCGGACTCATACTCTCCATTCTTGTCAAGCCCGGCGATGCCGTCAAGAGCGGCCAGACAGTCCTTAAGATGGAAGCGATGAAAATGGAGAACGAAATCAAAGCCACAAAAGCAGGAACCATCAAAGAAATCTATGTCAAAGAAGGAGATGCAGTCCTCGAAAATGCACCACTGGTAAAGATTGGAGAATAAGGATGATTCGCGTTATCAATTTTATAGAAGGAACCGGATTCTATAACATTACCCTTGGTAATGGCATTATGCTCATTGTGGGGTGCATTCTCCTTTATCTTGGTATCCGTAAGCATTATGAACCTCTGTTGTTGGTCCCCATCGGCTTTGGAATTATTATCGGCAATATCCCTTACGGAGCCGGAATGTCCCTCAGTGTTTACGACCAGGGCAGCGTACTGCAATACCTCTATTTTGGTGTGGTAAAGGGTATCTATCCGCCGCTCATTTTTCTGGGAATCGGGGCTATGACCGATTTCTCGGCGCTTCTTTCCAATCCCAAGTTGGTGCTGCTGGGAGCCGCCGCGCAGATGGGCATATTCCTGACTTTTATCGGCGCCCTGATGCTGGGATTCAATCCCGCCGAATCGGGTTCCATTGGGATCATCGGCGGGGCAGACGGCCCGACGGCGATTTTTCTATCCTCCCAGCTTGCCCCGCACCTTCTGGGTGCCATTGCCATTGCTGCATATTCCTATATGGCGCTGGTGCCGGTTATCCAGCCGCCGATTATGAAGCTCCTCACCAGCAAAGAGGAGAGAAAAATCCATATGAAGCCCGCCAGACTCGTGAACAAGTCAGAAAAAATCCTGTTCCCCATAGTCAGCTTTCTCATAATCGCATTTATTGCCCCGGGGGCCATCGTTCTTCTGGGAATGCTTTTTCTGGGAAATCTTTTAAAAGAATCGGGGGTCACCGAGCGGCTGGCAAACAGCGCCAGAAATGCCCTGATCGATATCGTCACTATTTTGCTGGGGCTCTGCGTGGGCGCCAGTACTCAGGCCCAAACTTTTCTGACCGCCAAGTCCATTGGAATTTTTATTCTGGGCGCCTTCAGTTTTGCCATCGCCACCGCCAGCGGCGTATTATTTGCCCGATTAATGAATGTCTTTCTGAAAGAAAAAATTAATCCACTGGTGGGTGCGGCAGGCGTTTCCGCAGTACCGGATTCCGCAAGGGTGGTGCAAGTTGTGGGGCAGGAAGAGGATCCCAATAATTTCCTGCTCATGCACGCCATGGCCCCCAATGTCGCGGGCGTGATTGGCTCAGCCATCGCTGCCGGTATTCTATGGAGTATGCTGACTCCCTGAAAAGTAAACAGCAGACAAAAAGATATATTAAAAACTCCGGTTCGCTCATTCTGTAACCGGAGTTTTTTATTATCTGCACGGCGCACGCTTGCTTTAAAAGCAATACCAAGGACAATTGACTATCAGCAGTCCTTAGAATTTGCCCTGCGTCGCGAACCAGTTGGCCGGGTCCGCCATGAAATTGTTGATATTCCGCAGCGCTTTATAATGAGATTCTTCTTCTTTAGCCAGAATTTCCAGGAATTCTTTCACCTTAAGGTCCTTTGCTTTCTTCGCCGCCTCCGCGTAAAAGAATTTGCCATGACTCTCCAGGTTTAGCGCAGTTTCAATCACCTCTTCATCATCTACGCCCCGCTGGCCCAATTCCTCCAGCGAGCGATTGAGTTCACCGCGCAGACGATTGAAAATATTCTCAAATGTTGGCGCATCCCCGCTGTTGTGCATGGAAACATCTTCCCAGCTTCGTTTTCCCTCCAGTGCCTCGTAGGCCTCACGGATCCGCTCCATGTGTGCGATTTCGTCCTGCGCCAGTCTTTCCAGCATTCGTCTGCCCAGAGAATTATGCACTTTTTTGGCTCCATCGGTATAGGTGCGATATCCTTCCTCCTCCATTTCCAATGCTATTTTTAACACCTCTTCCGTGGTTTCGGGAATTTTCATATCTTCGGCCATGACATCCTTCCTCTCAATTTTTATGTTATAATTTTCATTTTGTATATTTAATTTATGAATATAATTTAACGATGCAAGAGAAAACAGGCGGTTCTTCCCCTGTATAAAAAATTTAACTGTATTGTTTTGTACAAAATTATTACGAAAAGGGACGTGTGACTCAAAGGGGACAAGAATTCCTCTCCTGATTTTTTCATTGGGAGTCACTGAAGAGAAATGAATTCGAAACCAGAATTGAATTTCCGATGAAATGCAAATTTCGATTAAATCATCTTCTTCTATTAACTAAATACAGATACCCCGTCCATCAACAGAACCAGGGAAGCTCACAAGGCGGATATAATGATTGAAATTTTGAATCTGCGCAAAACATACCCGCACCAGACGGAACCTGCCCTCTGGGATATATCTTTCAAGGTTGCTGAAAACGAACAGGTTGGCATCATCGGGGCAAATGGTTCGGGAAAGACCACCCTGTTCAGGCTGATCCTGAATTTCATCCGCCCCGATTCGGGAGAGATTAGAATAATGGGCGATTCCGATCTCGAAAGAGCAAAGAAATATGTCGGCTTCGTGCCTGAGCATCAGGAGGGCCTGGAAAACTTCACCCCGCAGGAACTGCTGATATTGTCGGGAAGAATGTCCCGGCTGCCAAAGGAAATTATTAAAAAGCGGGCGGAGGAGCTTCTGCTTTGGTCCGGACTGGATAAAAACCGGAATCAACTGCTGGACTCCTTCAGCAAGGGAATGGTGCAAAGGCTGCAACTGGCACTGGCGCTGGTGCACAGGCCCAAAATCCTGCTGCTGGATGAACCCATGTCCGGGCTGGACCCTGCCGGACAGCAGGCCCTGCGGGGATTGCTTAAAGGTCTGGAGGGTTTTACGATGCTCTATACTTCCCATAATCTTTCCGATGTGGAAAATTTCTGCGACCGGGTCATGATTTTCCATCAGGGCAGTATCATAAAGGATCTGCAGCTCGCCGGGCAGGAAACCGATATTTTTACCATTGAAACCGAACCTGCATTTTTAAAAATACTGGGGAAATACCCGGAAATTGAAATTCGCAGCCAGGGACAAAATAAGAACAGCCTTAAGATTGAGTTCATCGCCAGACAGTCAGTCATGCAGGATTTGATCGCAGAATGCAGAAAAGAGAATATCTCTATCAGACGCCTGCGCTCCCGCAGTATTCTGGACGATCTGTATGCCAGATACGTCAAAAATGAGTAGATAAATTACCAGCTTGTTTTGGGCCGCCGTTTTCCGAAAATCACCGAACACGGCGCATTCTTCGTAACATACTCATTCAACTGATTGCACCAAAGAGCCAGATAAGTCCTGCAGGAACCGGACCCGTCAATGTCCCTGTCTTTGGGAAAACTGGCATGTTCGCAGCGCATATCGCAAAATTTTATCCTTGAGGAGCTTACTCCGGCATTGAAATCATTTTTATCGTCCATTTGTGTCTCCATTTATCCGGCGATTCATCTAATAAAATGAAAATATAGAGGGAGAAAGAAGTTGAATCAAATTAAAAATCGCGATCTCGATTCGGAAGTAAATTTCCCGGCAAAAGCAGAAAATATGAATTTGACGGATTTGTCACAGGTACCCGAAAAATCATTTTTATATTGGGAACCTGAGAATGTATTGTTGATACAAAACTCAGGAAAAAAGATAGGATAAAATGAAAGCATTATTATTTGACTTTGACGGCGTTTTGGTAAAGAGTATGGAAGACCATTTTGAGGGATGGAGAAGGACATTTCTCGAATATGGAATTGAGATGCTGCCGGAAGAGTTATATATGATGGAAGGACAGGGCATTCGGGTTGTAGCTTCGCAACTGAGGCGAAAATATAATATTCCGCCGGAGGAAGAATCAGTAATCATCAGAAAAAAACAGGAATACTATGACCAAATAAAGAAAATCAAATTTTATCCCAATTTACTGGATGTGCTGAACTGGGCAAAAGAAAAGGAACTGAAAATGGCCGTGGTCACCGGCGGAAATCGTGATCGGGTGGTATCGACACTGGAAGGTTATGGTTTGCTGAATTATTTCAGCAGTATCATAACCAGCGATGATGTGGAGGAAACCAAACCCAGCCCTCAACCCTATCTAGCGGCGGCCAATCAGCTCAACTACCTGCCGGGAGACTGCATTGTTCTGGAGAATGCGCCGTTGGGCATACGGAGCGGCAGAGCCGCCGGAATGAAAGTCGTTGCCATCGCCACAACACTGAATCCTTACCATTTGAAAGAGGCGGATGTGGTAGTGAACGACTTTAAGGAATTATTGGTAGTATTAAAAAAGCTTTATTAAAGGAGGGGCATATATATCATGGAAAATCCGAGAAATGGTTCAAGCAGACAATCCTGGGAATGGCGGGACTGGAGCAAGGAAGAATCGGAAGAACTTGTTCTGATCTACCTCGAGGACTACTACAGAACTCTGGATGAATATTTTTTGAAGGAAGCGCTGCAAATTTCAAAGGACGAAGGAGTTGACATACAAAAAATCATGCGTCTGGCCAAAACCAGAATGAATTAATAGAGGGGGCGAAAAGCCCCTATTTTATTTTACAGCATTATTTCAAAACCTTCCACAGCATCATTCCCCTACAATCTTTCATGGATACATAAATCTCTCGGCAAAAGCTAATCCAATACGCGATCTTCACAGGAATGCCTCTGAGTCTTCTAATCCCGTGATGAAAGAGATTCATTTTGCCGTTCCTTCATGGACATTTCCATTTTATATTTCTGATCAAAATAAAAAACGGATCGGCAAATGCTGGACAGAAAAACATTGATAAAAAACATCACCATCGGTTTTCTTCCGATTCTGGTGTTTATTATCGCCGATGAATTTTTCGGAATGACCGCGGGACTGGTAATTGCCATTGTCTTCGGGATTTCACAATTCCTGGTCATCCTCATAAAAGAGAGACGGGTGGACAAGTTTATCCTGTTTGACACCGGGCTTATTGTTCTCCTGGGTCTCACCTCGATAATTCTGCATAACGATATTTTCTTTAAAATCAAACCCGGTCTGGTTGAACTGATTCTGGTGGTCCTGCTGGGAGTAACGGCATTTTCCCGCAATCCCATTCTCATAAAAATGAGCGGCCGCTACATGAAGGGTGTTGAATTCTCCGACGATCAGGTTCATATGATGCGGGTCATGATGCGCCGCATGTTCTTCATCTTTGCCGGCCATACGGTCCTCATATTTTACTCAGCCTATTACATGAGCCGGGAAGCTTGGGCGTTTATCAGCGGCGGGCTTTTCTACATTCTCATGGGCGGAATGGTGCTGATTGAATTTGTCCGTACCCGCTGGAACCAGCGCCGGATAAGGAAAAAATACGAAGGAGAAGAATGGTTTGATCTTCTGACCCCGGAGGGTAAAATAATCGGGAAGGCGCCGCGAAGCGTTGTTCACGGAAATCCCGATCTGCTGCATGCCGTTGTCCATGTGCATATCATCAATTCGCAGGGCGAAATTTTGCTTCAAAAAAGAAATGAAGACAAAGATATTCAGCCCGGCAAATGGGACGCCGCCGTGGGAGGCCATGTTCACAGTGGCGAAACCATCGATCACGCCCTCAAACGGGAAGCAGAAGAAGAGCTGGGTATCTCCTTCGGAAAATTTCATCCCCTGTTTCGTTATGTGATGCGCAATGAAATCGAAAGCGAGCTGGTGCACGGTTTTCTGCTGCAGGAAGACGGTCCCTTTTATCCCGATCCGGGAGAAATATCCGAAGCACGGTTCTGGAAAATTTCGGAAATAGAACAGAATATCGGCAAGAACATATTCACTCCAAATTTTGAGCAGGAGTTCGCCATTTTGATGAAAGTTGTCTTCAAGCGCGAAGAAAAGGAAGAAGATTGAATTTATCAAGCCTGAGAAATGGTCCCTGCCCCGAAAAGTCCTTAATGAAAGGTCGCCTCCTATGAGTACAAAGACAGATTTGACGCAATGGATAGATGTTTCCCTTCCCCTCTCCGGGAATATCCCGGTATGGCCGGGAGACCCGCCCGCTGTTATTGAGCGGAACATGAGCATTCGGGAAGGCGAAATATGCAATGCCAGCCGCATAGATTCCTCCCTCCATTGGGGAACCCACATTGATGCGCCCTATCATCTCTTCGAAGATAAATGGACGATCGATCAGATTCCCCTGGAAGTGCTCATAGGGCCTGCCCGGGTTATCGAATTTCCGGATCTTTCCAAGATCATCGCTGACCATTTGAAGAAAGAAGATTTCAAAAATACAAAACGGCTGCTGATTAAGACCCGTAACTCAGACTTCTGGGGTGAATCCCCGTTAATCTTCCATCCCGAGTTCACTTCGCTTACCGCCGATGCCGCAGAATTCCTGGTTGAAATCGGTGTTAAAATGGTCGGGATCGATTATCTGTCGATTGACCTGTATGCAGCGGAGGATTTGCCGGTGCACAAAATACTATACCGGCAAAATATTGTCGGGATTGAGGGACTGGACCTGCGAAATGTTACTCCCGGTGACTATCAATTGATTTGCCTGCCACTGAGGATTAAGGGCGGCGACGGCTCACCCGCCCGGGTGGTCCTGCTAAGAGAATAGGTTTTGCGAATTTCAGTGCTGCTGCGAAATGATCCATTGCCAAATGAAACGAGCCGTTCAGCATGCGTCATGAAGCAGTTTTTAATTCTACAAAAGACGGCTTCAACATCACCACCCGGCTTGGAAATTCAACTTCCACATTACCGGAATCGGATATCCGGAGAACCTCTCCCTCCCCCAGGGTCGGATGAACCACGTGGTTTCCCACAAAACTCCGCTTCGAATATTCCTCCGGCGGCAATACATGCAGCAGAAATAAGGTCGGCAGGTCAAATTTCCCATTTTTTACCGAACCGCCATCGCCCATTCCATCCACCGGCGCCAGATTTCCTTCCCGAAGAACCTTGCGAATGGATTCCCGGAAATCCTGGAAGGTAATTGACCACACATTTTTATTGGGCCGTTTAAGGCGGATTTTAAAATTGGTGCGCCCGGCATATTCCACCACATTGTTTTTGGTCCCCGGCAGGACCACTCTTTTATTTTCCATGAGCCTGGTTACCAGCATATTTTCCAATTCATCTAGAAAAACCTCTTCCAGTTCTTCCAATGTCGTTTTGAGGTTAGACGAGTTGATTTTAGTTGATTCGATCATTGGTAAATACCCCCTTCCGGGTTTAAGAGCGAACGAAATGCGGCAATCTACTTATTAACCAGGAAATATCGTCATAAAAATTTATGGTATTCCGGGGGAAAAATCAACCTTCAAACCAGTTAAAAATTAATTTTGGACAAAACCAATATTATTTCTCGAACAGGATCGACCTGCCTCCTTTGGCCAACAGGAATAGTTTTGGTCCGGTACCGCATTATGAGATCAATTATTATTTTTATAAAAGAACTTGCAACAAATAAAACATTTCACAAAATTATTTTTCTCAGAGCTTAATGACAGGGAGAAAAGATGGTAGAAAAATACGCATTAACAAATCCGCTGGTGCAGTTGCTGGATAAACCGGTAAACGAATTCACGCGGCAGGATTTGGTCAAAATTATTTGCGAGAAGCAGATTGAACGAATTACTTTCCATTATACAGGACTGGACGGAAAATTCAAGGAGCTGAAAATTCCGGTTGCCGACCGCAGACAGGCGGAACGAATTCTGGCGGACGGCGAAAGAGTGGACGGTTCCTCTTTGTTCAAAGGAATGGTGGACACTTCACTGTCAGATTTGTATGTAATTCCGGTCTATAAATCCGCATTCCTTAATCCTTTCGATCAGGGGAGCCTGGATTTTATCTGCCGCTACCTTAACAGAGATGCGGAACGAGCCCCCTTCGCGCCGGATAACATTCTGCATAAAGCCAGCAGTTTGTTTAAAGAACGAACCGGGGTGGAGCTCTATGCGCTGGGCGAGCTCGAATTCTTCCTGCTTAGCGATCCCCTGATAAACCTGTATCCCGCCAATAAACAGCGGGGATACCAGGCCTCGGCTCCGTTCATTAAAAGCGGTGAGATTCTCAATGAAATGGTGCGCTACCTTACTCAGATTACGGGTGCCGTGAAGTATGCCCATAGCGAAGTCGGATTCGTCAACAGTGTGAGAAGCGATCTGGAGGAAATTAAGGGAAAACGCGCGGAGCAGCTTGAAATCGAATTTTTGCCCACTCCGGTAGAAGATACCGGCGACAATCTGGTGCTGGGGCGATGGATCATCAGAAATGTTGCCTACCGCCATGGCTGCGTGGCAACCTTCACTCCCAAACTGGAAGAAGGCATCGCCGGCAACGGGCTTCATATTCACATGGAATTGATCAAAGACGGCAAAAATATTATGCTTGATGCAAACGGCGAGCTTTCGACAGAGGCCCGCGGTTTAATTGGCGGCATCTGCAAATATGCCGATACCCTTACTGCCTTCGGCAATACCGAATCATCCGCTTATTTACGGTTGGTCCCTAATCAGGAAGCCCCCACCCGCATTTGCTGGAGCGATTTGAATCGTAGTGCCATGATCCGGGTTCCCTTGGGTTGGTCTAAGATATCAAACCTTGCCAAGAACCTTAATCCGCAGCAGGACACGGGTTACCAGGAACCGGAAGGCCGCCAGACGGTGGAGCTTCGCAGTCCCGACGGCAGCGCCATTGCGCACCTTCTTCTGGCCGGCATGACCCTTGCCGCGGAATGGGGACTCACCCACGAGGAAGCCATAAAACTTTCAAAAGAATTGTATACGAAAGGGAATATTTTTCAAAATCAGCCACTATTCCAGAAATTGCCTGCTCTTCCGGGCAGTTGTATCGGTTCGGCCGCCATTCTGAAGGAAAAACGGGAATATTATGAAAGGGACGACATTTTCCCGCCCAGCGTTATCGATTATATCGCCGGTATGCTGAATGCCGAGAAAGATTACGATATGAATGCCCGGCTAATGGATTTGCCGGCGGATGACCGGCTCCATGAAACCAGGAAGATAATGCACAGGGATATTCACAGGCACTAACGGTCTGGAATTTTTTGGCAGCGGAAATCGGGCGAATACATGCAGTATTAGAAAGCCATCTGTATTAGCAGGAATACAATCAATCCGACATGGATTCGGAGAATTATATTTCCTATGCTCCGCGCGTCGCTACCGAGAGCCAGCTGACAGGACGCTTGACCCAAAGCGGCCGGCATATTGAGACATTTTGGTCAACCTGCATTGTCGCGAATCGATAATATCTTACGAGACAGATCACTTTATTTTTATTACAGGAACTCCCTTTTCGTTCAAAGCGTTGTTACACTCTTGAGTCATCGAAGATGATCGCCCTGAGATCTTTCTCATTTTCAGGAAGAATTACATAGATTCCCGGAATTTCACCAACAGAGAGTGTAAAGCATTCAGAAAATCTTGGAAAAAATTCAAAAAACCAGCAGACTTTAATCAATCAAATTTTAAACTTATTGTGTTATCGTACGCTGTTTTATATATTTTGTAGCTAAATTTGGGTTTTAATACGATTCTAACAAAAAGGAATGGAATGGGAAAGTTTTATTTTGTTTCGGTCTTGGCTGTGCTGATTTATTTGTTTTCTTTCAGCGGTTGCGGCGAGAATCCCATCGACTTAAAAAAGAATATTTTTAATCCTGAGATTCAAGGTAGTCTGAAAGATACCACCCTTTATGCCATTGAGGATACAACCTATCATATTACCAGCAAGATAAACACTCAACTGTCCTCGTATCTTTTCATTGGACAGTCAAATGGCCTCACTGCTTACCCGGCCTTTGAATTTTATGATTTCACGGCAATTCCCGATTCGGCGACCATTCAGGGTGCCAGCCTCATCTTAACGGCCGCGTCCGTTAATTATACCGAGGCGGGCAAGAGTTTCACGGCAACTGCTTACCCCATACTGAATCAGTGGAATTCAAATGTCGATTCGGTCTGGAATACGCAGAATTACGATCCTGCCCAGCCGCTGGGTGAGATGCAGATAAGTTCAGATCCTGCGGATTCGGTTGCCACGCTGGATTTCAACACCGCCGGGCTGGAGAAAATAATTTTTTGGGCGGATACCGCCAACCTTGATGAAAATTATGGCTTTATCCTTCATTTTCAATCGGCGGATTTTCTGAGATATTTCTACGCGCTGAATTCCGGGTATAACCCGTCCCTGATTGTGTCCTACACGCTGCCCAGCAGCGCTGAAGTTTTGAAAGACACCATCCCGCCCGGGCTGGATGCCTTCATCTACTCCGGTCAATTGCCAAAAGTTGAGCAGCGTGATTATGCCTCATCCCTCTTCGTCTACAACACACTCCTGAAATTTGATATGGGGCATTTTATGGATAAATTTCCCAACGGTGTGGTCATAAATTCCGCTAATCTTGAAGTGCCCGTGGATAAAGACAACAGCATTATCAAAATCGGACTTGCCAACCTTATCGTTGAAAATCTTAAATCGGCTATCGGAAATGATTCGGTCGAGGTTGATTCCACGGCGGGTGATTTTGTCTCTTTAAGTCAATGGTCGGAGGACAGCACTTACCTGGAAATTACGCCGGGATTAGACCGCCAGAAACTGGCCCGGAATTTCATACAGCCTCAGTTGCGCGATACAAGCCAATATCCGGGACTGGCAATTAATTTTATCAATAGTGCAGCCAGTGGATCGGCCCTTTCGAACGCACAGAGCTTTTATTCATATGTTGCTTTCTATAAACGCAGTCAACAAAATAGTGCATTAAAACCGCGTCTTAAACTAACCTTCTGGGTTCCTCCAGCACCGCGCTTTTAATCGGGAGATGATGATAAATGAGTAAAATTAAATATTCGATTCTGTTTATAATAATTGCCACTCTGGCAGGCTACTCCATGTCTTTCTTTTCCAGCTCCAAGGAAGGGATTGGCATGCGCCGTTACATTACCACCGTGCGCGGCATGGGGATGGGCGGAACGGGACTGGGACTGCCGGATTCAACATCATTAAATGCTTATAATATTGCTGGTTGGCGTTATATCAGGGATACAAAAATTACCATTCTGACCCGCTATAGTATCACTCAAACAGAATTAAGCGACCAGAGCTTCACGACCAAAACAGGGAATTTCAGCGGTCTGCAGCTGGCGGTTCCCTTTCACAAAAATCAATGGGTATTCGGAATTTCACTTACGCCATATACCTTAACTGATTTCAGCTTTGATCAGAAATATCAGACACCGACGGCCGACTATACGGAAACAACCTATTATGAAGGTAATCTGGCGAGGGCCCAGGTAAATCTGGTCTGGTCGCCGGTTCCCAGTCTGGGAATTGCCGGAAGCTTCAACTATTATTTCGGAACGCTTAAAGACCGTTACGAGCTTGGATTCGATGATCCGGCGCTTTACAACAGCAATTATGAAATGGAATATGAATTTCATGGACCCGGGGCGGGCATCAGTTTCGATCTCAATCCTATAAAGGACCTCGACATTGGCGGTTTCTTTGATCTCAAGCCATCTTTAAACTTCACCAGAGTTACCAAGAGCCCGCTGACCGGCATCACCGAGGAAACCGAAGCCGACGGCACACTGCCCATATTTTGGGGCATCGGTTCAAGTTACCGCTTTGCCCCTCAGTGGACAGTCTCCGCTGACTATGCTTATCAATACTGGTCAAAGGGATTCGGCATCCAGAAAGTGAATGTGAACAATCTGGAAAACTGGTATCGTTTTGGCGTGGGGATTGAGCATGCCCATCGAGCGCAGACAAGAAAATTGCTTAACAGAATCGATTTGAGGACCGGTTTTTCAACCGGAAGTCTCGGGTATAAATTTGATAACAATCCGGTCAAGGAATACAGCGGTCATATGGGTATCGGAATCCCGTTCTTCCAGGACAGGGCACGGGTGGATGTATCTTTCCAGGCCGGCCTCCGCGGCGACCGAAGCCGGAATCTGGCACAGGAGAAGTTCTATCGGTTCCTGTTCTCGATTTCCGCCGGAGAACTTTGGTTTCAGAAATTACGTTAAATTTTAAAATTAGGGTATATATAAAATTTGACAGGAAAACGAAAAGGAGATCCTCAAGTGAAAAAGAACGGACCAGCGTTCGGCAGTTTAAGCAAACTGTTTTTTGTGTTGTTTTTATTTTCCCTCGTCGGGATGAGTTACGCCCAGCTCGAGGGTCTTGAAAAATTCGGAGTAAAAGAGGATACCGTGAAATGTATTCCGGACAGCCTCACGACTCCCTATGACAAATTCAAGTCCGATTCAATCGGTCAACAGCAGCTTGGTATATGGTATAGCCTGGCCCGCGAAGAGTACAAGTATAAGAATTATCAGAGAGCCATACCTTATTACTGGAAAATACTTGAAAATGATACCACCGGTCGGTTCAAGGTTGTTTACGCAAAACTCGCGGAATCCTATTACAGCCTGAATGAACCGGACAGCGTTTTTATTGTGGTTTATCGGGGGCTTGAAAAATACCCCGATTATTCAACCCTGCATTACTGGGCAGGGTTCGTGCATGATGTGCTGGGCCAGACAAAATGCGCCATCCCCCAATATGAAGCACTGGTGAAGGAGAATCCACAGGAAAAATCATACTGGGAAAAGCTGGCCTATCTGTATTACAAGGAGAATGATCCCAAGGCCATTCAGGCCCAGCAGAAAGTGGTTGAACTGGAGCCCGGTAATGTGGAAGCTTCGCGCCTGCTGGCCGAAATCATGACTCACTTCGGCGAAGATCCTCTCAAGGCGCTCGAGCAAACTTACCTCAATGACACCACCAATGTGGACAATGCCATGCGGTATGCCAAGGCCGCCTTCGAACGGGGACTTTATGAAAAATCGCTGAAGGTATTTAAGCAGATTGTGAAGCTTGAACCCAAGAACACCACGGCCATGGAGTATATTGGCAGGGACTATGAAAGTCTCAATCAACTGCAGTCCGCATTGAGATCTTACAAAGAGATTCTGCAGATCGAACCCAAAAACGCCAAGGTCATGAGCCTCATTGCCTCTATTTACGGAAGGCTGAATGAATTTGTCACGGCCAGAAGTTACGTTGACAAGGCGATTCGCGTGGCGCCGGGAGACGGCCTGCCCTACATGATAATGGGTGAAGTATACGAAAATGCCGTCACCTACTGCCAGAACAAGCGTACGAAAGACAAATTTACTTACGATGATAAACTGGTATATCGTCTGGCGCAGGAAGAATATAAGAAAGCTGCCAAAGATCCCAATTATGAATCGGATGCAAAACGCCGCGTCACGCAGCTTGAGCCCCTGCTTCCGACAAAGGAAGATCTGTTTATGCAGAAAAACAGATTGACGCCTAAAGATCCCTGCTATAGCTGGATAAACAAATAATGTGCAGCAGGCAAAACGGATTTCATCTTGAATGCTTTTGGAATAAAAATGATATTGTCAGGAAATGAAAAGTCAGTTTAATTTAGTCATATGGGGACAAATCGATTGCCGCGGGACATGCACCTGCGGCAATTTTATTTTCTGAACTTATAAACCATACAAAGAAACAGCTCCTAAAAAGATCTATCCAAGGAGGATAACATATGCTTGAATTTGTGAAACAGTCTGATCCCGAAATATTTAATGCGATTAAAGGTGAAATTAACCGGGAAAACAACACCCTGGAACTTATCGCGTCCGAGAATTTTGTAAGCAAGGCAGTGCTGCAGACGGCCGGCTGCGTGATGACCAACAAATATGCCGAGGGATATCCCGGCAAACGTTATTACGGCGGATGCGAATGGGCGGATGTCGCCGAGAACCTGGCCCGCGATCGCGCCAAGGAGCTCTTCGGCGCCGAATATGCCAACGTCCAGCCCCATTCCGGGACACAGGCAAATATGGCCATCTACTTTAATTTCTGCAATCCCGGCGATACCGTGATGGGCATGAACCTGGCGCACGGCGGCCACCTTTCCCATGGCAGCCCGGTCAATTTCTCCGGGAAGATGTATAATATCGTGGCCTATGGTGTGAAAAAGGAAACCGGCCTGATCGATCTGGATGACGTCGCACAAAAAGCGCGTGAGCATAAGCCAAGACTGATCATCGTCGGGGCCAGCGCCTATAGCCGCTTCTATCCGTTTGAACAGTTCCGCGAGATTGCAGACGAAATCGGCGCCATCCTGATGGCCGATATCGCCCATCCGGCCGGACTGGTTGCCACCGGACTGCATCCCAGCCCAATTCCCTATTGTGACGTGGTCACCACCACGACCCATAAAACTCTGCGGGGACCGCGCGGCGGAATGATTCTAATCGGCAAGGACAGGGAAAACGACATGGGCATTGTCGCTCCCAAATCCGGCCGCGTGAAAATGCTCTCCGAAATAATGGACAGCACGGTCATGCCCGGAATTCAGGGCGGCCCGCTGATGCACGTCATTGCCGCAAAAGCCGTTGCCTTCCGTGAAGCGCTGCAGCCCTCCTTCAAGGAATACGCTGCTCAGATCATTAAAAATGCCAGGGCACTGGCGGCCGAGCTGGTTGAAAAGGGATATGACATCGTCTCCGGCGGGACTGACAACCACGTCATGCTGGTCGATTTGACCAAAACCGGCATCACCGGGAAAGATGCCGAAAATGCCCTGCATGCTGCCGGCATCACTGTCAACAAGAATATGGTTCCTTTCGATGAACGCAGCCCCTTTGTTACCAGCGGTATCCGACTGGGAACGCCGGCACTCACCACCCGCGGATTTAAAGAAAATGAGATGAAAAAAGTGGCGGATTTGATCGACCGCGTTTTGAAAAACCTGGAAGATGAAAAGGTTCATAGCAAGGTGAAGACCGAAATCAGGGAAATGTGCCATGCGTTCCCGCTTTACGATTTCGGCAAAGAGCTGAGTTAGTTCATCTCTATAGACCAAGTTGCATTATATTGCCCGCCGGCAGGATAGCATTGCTCCGACGGGCATTTCTTTATTTTATAATCCGTCTATCCCCTGCCCCTTTTCGAGTCGGACCAACCGCGCCCCCCCAGGAAAATCAACGCCCGGAGAAAGAGAAAGTATTATTGACATATTTCGTGATATTTATTACTTTAAATTAACTTTTAGCGAAAAAAGTGGTAGAAAAGAACCAATACCAGAATATTCTCCTTCATCCGGGGAAAAAAATGCAGCCTTATTTTTACAAATGTTTTCATTGTCAATCCGAGTTTTCATCTTCCGAAATCGAAGATAATTTTCATTATCTGTGCCCTGAATGCGGAAAAGCTTCCAAAAATATGCCGCTGCAGGGCATTCTGCTCATTCAGTATGATTATCAGCAAATTGCAAAACGCTACACCCGCGAGTTCTTTCTGAAACAACCGCCGGGGCAATTCTGGAAGTACCCCGATCTCTGGCCGCTCCGGAAACACCCGGAAGAGGACGGGCGAATCTTTGCGGATATTCAAAATGAAGAGCTGATGTCGGTGGCCCTGCCGCCAAATAAAATTCACCCGTTCAATTGGAACGGAAGCAGCCTTATGCTGATGGATGATACCAACAATCCGACCTTCTCTTACAAGGACCGGGCATCGATTCTGGTGGCGCTAAAATCCCGTCAATTGGGCATCAATGAAATTGCGGCAGCCTCAACCGGAAATGCCGGCTCCAGTCTGGCGGGCATTTGCACGCGCTTGGGACTAACAGCCCGCCTCTTCCTCCCCGAGTCAATCCCGGAGGCCAAACTGATGCAGTCCCTGGCCTATGGCGCGAAGATACATCTAGTCAAAGGAGATTATGATCTGGCCTTCGATCTCTGCCTGGAATTTTCCGAAAAAATGGGTTGGTATAACCGCAACACGGCACTGAATCCTCTGACCATCGAAGGGAAAAAGTCCGCAGCTTACGATATCTTCATCGAAGCGAAAGGGAAAATACCGGACTATATCTTTGTTCCGGTGGGCGACGGAGTAATCATTGGCGGAATTTTTAAGGGATTCCGTGAACTGCAGCAGCTTGGCGTCATTGAATCGCTCCCCCGGCTGGTTGCTGTTCAATCGAGCGGAAGCGATGCGCTGGTGCGCTATATGGAAAAATCCGAATTTACCTACCGCCCTGCCAATACGCTGGCCGACAGCATTTCAGCGGGAGCGCCCCGGAATCTATATCATGCCGCCTCTGCAGTGCAGGAAAGCAACGGCTTTGCCCTGAGGGTTGAAGATTCCGAAATCGTCGAGGCCCAACGCACTCTCGCCCGGCAAACCGGAATCCTGGCCGAACCGGCCGCAGCCGCAGGTTTTGCCGGCTACCTGAAAGCATCCTCGGAACAGATAATTTCCAAAAACAAAACTGCTATGCTTCTCATCACCGGGAGCGGATTGAAAGATTCCGATTCCCTGAAAAGACTGCACCGGATTCCACAGCCCATGGACGAAAATTACTGGCGGCAGCAATTGAAGGAGAAAATTTCCCTATGAAGCCAGACGGACTTATCGTCAGCGCCGGTTTCTCCAGCCGGATGAATCAATTCAAGCCTCTCAGGAATTATGAGGGAATTCCCTTCCTGTTCTCCATCATTTTAAAACTGTCCGGGGTATGTTCAAATATTTTTATTGTAACCGGTTTTCGCGCTGAGGATGTAAGGGAGGAAGTCGGCCGCTGGCTGGGCAGAATCCCCGATGACAAGTGGTTCACTGAATTCAGGATTTCCCGTGAGACCTGGAATAATTTGCCCCATCAATTAGAGTTTGTTTTCAATCCCGATTATGCCCGGGGTATGTTTAATTCCCTTCAAAAAGGCGTGAATGCCATGAGCCGGTCGGAATGGATCCTCTATCATTTTGTCGATCAGCCGCATATTCCGGTACAATTTTATTCACAGTTCGCGGAGCAAATCGCTCCGGCTGCCGACTGGATTCAGCCGAAATACGAGGAGAAGAAGGGACATCCCATCCTGATGAGCGGGTCGATCCTGGCAGCCATCAGAGAGGCCGATTCATCAGCATCCCTGAAAATGGTGTCCGGGCGGGAAGACCTGAAAAAGAAATTCTGGAATTGCCCGTATCCTGAAATCCTCCAGGATTTTGATACGGAATCGGATTTAAGATTTTAAGAGGGAGGATAAGGTATGAACCTGTTGGAAAAAATGGCGGCCCTTGAGAAGAGCAATCAGGCATTTGTGCTTGCCACGGTGGTTAAAACAGCCGGCTCGGTTCCGGGAAAAGTGGGATTCAAAATGCTGATCGGGGAAAATAAAAACACTGCCGGCACGGTGGGCGGCGGCGAGTTGGAACAGCGGGTTGTTTCCGAATCTCTTGCGCGATTGCAAAACGGCGAATCGGGGTTACAGGAGTATATTCTGCAGGAGAAGGATGCGGGTAAAAAGCAGGCAGGTGAGGCGGAAGTTGTCCCAATGATGTGCAACGGGAAAGTCTGGATATATTATGAAGTGAACAAGACCAATCCGCCAGTTTATATTTTCGGCGGCGGGCATGTTGGTCACGCACTGTCCAATCTGTTATCCAATCTGGGATATTACATCATCCTGGTAGACAACCGAAAGGAATTCGCCGATGAGCATGCCAATCCCTACGCCAAGGAAAGAATACTGGATGACTATGTTCATTACGCCGCGGAATTTAATCCCCCAAAGGATGCCTACGTGGTCATCATGACCCAGGGACACGCCTTTGATTATCATATCCTGAAAGCGCTATATGAACGGAAACTGCCTTTAAAATATATCGGGGTTATCGCTTCGCGCTCCAAATCGGCCGGACTTATTAAGAATCTGGAAAAGGACCTGGGGACCGATCTGAACCTTTCGAATCTATATACCCCGGTTGGATTGGCCATTGGCGGAAACACCGAATATGAAATTGCCCTCAGCATTGTTTCTGAAATTCAGGCAGTGCGTTTTGGGAAAAAAGCTCCTCACATGCGGGATGAGATCACAAAGGGGTAGCCGGCTGTCAGGCAGTTGCCGCGAAAAAATAATAAATGACAATCAGCAGGATCGCTTATGCAGAAAACAATATCATTTATCCTGGATGGACAGATCAAAACCATCGATTTTCAGAAAGAAATACAACTGAGACCCACGACCACCGTTCTGAATTATTTAAGAAGTTTGCCCAATCATAAAGGGGTGAAAGAGGGCTGTGCGGAGGGCGACTGCGGGGCCTGTACAGTCGTTCTGGCCGAACCAGGCAAAAACGGGAATATCTCATATAAGGCGGTCAATTCCTGCCTTATCTTTCTGCCCATGCTGCACGGCAGGCAGTTGATCACGGTTGAGAATCTGAAGTCTTCCGACGGGGCACTGCATCCTGTTCAGACTGGCCTGGTTGAAAAAGACGGCACCCAATGCGGTTTCTGCACCCCGGGCATGGCAATGTCTATTTTCGCGCTGTACAAGAATAATTCCGACCCTGGTCCGGAGGATATCAAGGATGCCCTGACCGGGAATCTGTGCCGCTGCACCGGATATAAACCAATTGCGGAAGCCGCCGCCGAGGCCCTGGCTCACCGCGAGATGGATATCTTCTCCCTGCAGGAAAAGGAGACACGCAAACTGCTGAAAGGAATATCACGGGAATCAATTCATATCCGTACCGCAAGACAGGATTATTATCGTCCTGCAACGCTTCGGCAAGCATTAAAACTCAGGAATACCTGTCCCGATGCCGAGGTGATCTCAGGGGCAACGGATGTTGCGCTGCGGGTAACCAAAAAATTTGAGCTGATAAAAGAAATAATCGATCTGTCCGGAATTGACGAATTGCAGGACATCGCCGACACAAGGGATGAACTCATTGTCGGTGCCGGCGTTAATCTGTCGGATCTTCTTCCGACGGTTCGTGAATCCTTCCCGGCGCTTTACGGCATGTTCACGGTATACGGCTCCAGACAGGTCCGAAATCTTGCCACGCTGGGAGGGAATCTGGGGACTGCCTCTCCCATCGGCGATTCGCTGCCGGTTCTGATGGCCTACTGTGCCCGTCTCATGCTGGAAAATGAAAGCGGTCAAAGGGAAGTATCACTGGATGATTATTTCAGGGGATACCGGCAAACCGTACGGCAACCGGATGAGCTCATCACAAAAATCATCATTCCCAGACCGGCAAACGGGACCATCTTCAAATCATATAAAATTTCGAAGCGGAAGGACCTGGATATCTCTACGGTGAGCGCGGGCTTTCGTCTGGAATTGAACAACGGGAATAGAGTCTCAGATATTCGGCTGGTCTTCGGCGGGATGGCTGACAGGGTCAGGCGGGCCGATAAAACAGAGGGATTTTTGCTGGGAAAGAAATGGTCGCGAGAAACGGTGGAGCAGTCCATGGAAATTTTGAGGCGGGAGTTCACACCAATTTCCGATGTGCGGGGCAGTGCGGATTTCCGGCGGATAGCCTCCCGCAACCTCCTGCTGAAATTCTGGAGCGAGACCAGTACCTGATTCAAATTCAGATGCGGAAAGTTAACTACTATGAAGTCATCATTCTCAATAAAAACAGCATTATTCAGAAAATAAAAGAAGCGATACGCATGGAAAATTCAACCCATCATGAAAGTGCCCAAAAACATGTTACCGGGGCATCGGTATACGTGGACGATATCCCGGTCAACAATCAGCTCTTAACTGGACGGATAGTCACCAGTCCCTTTGCCCATGCCCGGATAAAATCCTTTGACCTGAGCGCGGCCCGCCTTCTGCCGGGCGTGCATGCCGTGCTATCCGGCGCTGATATTCCGGGTGAAAATCAAATGGGTCCGGTGATAAAAGATGAGCCATGCCTGGCAGAAAGGGAAGTCAATTTTGCAGGGCAGGCCATCTTCCTGATCGCCGCCGAGAACGAAGAAATCTGCCGGGAGGCAGAAAAATTGATTAAAATCGATTTTGAACCGCTACTGCCAATTCTTGATCTGAAAACCGCCATCGACAAAGACAGCGCCCTGGGTCCCTGGCGTAAAATTGAACGGGGCAGCGTAGATTCCCAATTGAAATCCGCACCGCACCAAATTCAGGGCGAACTGCACACCGGCGCCCAGGAGCACTGGTATCTTGAAACCCAATCCTGTCTGTGCATTCCCGGCGAAAACAGGGAAATGTTCGTCTACAGCTCCACCCAGCATCCTTCGGAAACCCAGACGCTGGTGGCAGAAGTTCTCGGCATCGGGTCACATGAAGTGGTGGTGGAAGTGCGGCGTCTGGGCGGCGCTTTTGGCGGGAAAGAGACCCAGGCCAACCATGAAGCCTGCTGGGCGGCCCTGCTCAGCAATGCCGCCCACCGTCCCGTAAAAATCCGCTTAAACCGGGATGATGATCAGATGATGACCGGCAAGCGTCATCCGTTCCTTATCCGCTATGCGGTCGGTTTTAATGATGAAGGCGAAATACTTGCCGCGGATATCGAATTGAACAGCGACGGCGGGGCCGCCAACGATCTTTCCTATGCCATTCTGGAGCGGTCAATGCTGCATGCGGACAACTCTTATTTTATTCCCCACACGCGAGTGAGGGGACGGGCCTGGAAAACCAATTATCCTCCCAATACGGCTTTCCGGGGATTTGGCGGCCCACAGGGCATGGCCGGCATCGAGACCGTCATCGATCGGATTTCACGTTATCTGGGAAAAGACCCGGCTGAGATCCGCCTTAAAAATTTTTATGGCCTGGAAAAGAACAACATCACCCACTACGGCCAAACCGTTGAAAACAACCGTCTTTTTCTGTTGTATGAAAAACTGGTCAAGTCGTCAGAATATTTTGAGCGCCGCAGGGCCGTAAACGATTATAATTCGGAAAACGAATTCTACAAAAAGGGACTGGCCATCACGCCCGTAAAATTCGGCATTTCCTTTACCACCGCTTTCCTCAACCAGGCCGGGGCGCTGATCAATATTTATAAGGACGGAACAGTACTGGTCAATCACGGCGGGATAGAGATGGGGCAGGGTTTAAATACCAAAATTCTGCATGTGGCCGCCTCGGAATTGGGCGTGTCAGCGGAAAGGATCAAAATCAATGCGACGGATACCTCCAAGGTACCCAACACTTCCGCCACCGCCGCTTCTTCCGGATCGGATTTAAACGGCATGGCAGTGAAAAATGCTGTCGGGAAACTGAAGCGTCGCATAGCGGAAGCGGTCTGCGAACATTTCAATAAGGAAGCAAAGGGTCCGGCACCTTCCCGCGCGGATGACATTACTTTCCGCGATGACGAGATATTCGACAGCAAAAATCCGGAGAGAAAAATCGGTTTCAGCGACGCGATATCCATCTGTTATCTGAATCAAATCAGCCTGAGCGCAACAGGCTACTACCGCACCCCGCACATCGGATTCGACCGCGAGAAAGGCCAGGGACATCCCTTTCATTATTATGCCTTCGGCATGGCGGTCAGCGAGGTGCTGGTGGATGTTCTCACCGGTTTCACGAAGATTTTGCGCACCGATATCCTGCATGATGTTGGTGAGTCGCTGAATCCCAATATTGACCTGGGCCAGATTATTGGCGGTTATGTGCAGGGTTTGGGGTGGTGCACCACCGAGGAGATTAAATGGGACAGTGAAGGGCACCTGCTTTCCCATTCGCCGGACACCTATAAAATCCCGACAGTCAAAGATATTCCGGAAAATTTCATCGTCAATCTGCTGGAAGGATATCCAAATCCAAATACAATTAAGAGAAGCAAAGCGGTTGGTGAACCGCCGTTTATGCTGGCGCTTTCCGCCTGGCTGGCAATAAAGGATGCCATTTCGGCAGTGGGAAATCACCGGTTCGAACCGGAATTTTCTATCCCGGCTACCAATGAAACGATACTGCTCTCCATCGAAAACCTCAAGCAGAAAATGCAGAATGCGCCTGCCACAGAGCAGCTCTCAGTTCCTCAACCTGAACAGACTTCCTGATACAGAACTATTCTTGATAGTCCTCCTATCTCTGTTTTTTGAACATCCGACTCGATGCACATGTTCTCAACGTCATTGTTTTATACCACAATCTTAAAACAAATCGGGAGGCATGATGAAAAGACGTAATTTTCTTAAAATCTCCCTGTTTTCACCCATCATCTTCCGGGAATTCATAGAGGCGAGGCCGATTGGCCAAATCCGTTTTGTTTACGGCGACGCCTCGCGATACGGCCTGCTGGAACTAAAGGGCAATTACCGAAAAATCGGCTACCAAATCGGGAGATATTTCCGGAAAAACATTGAAACCATCATTCAGCGGCGAAAAAGCTGGCACAACAATTTGCTGTCCATTCTGGACACTCCGGAAGGGAAAGCGCGGTCTGAGGTACTGAAAGATGCCGCCCGCCGGCATTTTCCACATCTGCTGGAAGAGATAGAAGGAATGGCCGATGGCGCAGGCATGCATTTCAAGGCAATATGGGCCATGACGGTGAAATCCGAGCTGGGAGCACTGGAAAATGAGACGCCGGGCTGCTCAACGATTTTTTCCAATTCCGGCGAGAAGAAATGGCTGTTCCACAATGAAGACGGCGATGTTACCTATCTGGATATCATGTTTATGGTTAAGGTCTACCCGCCGTCCGGGGTAAATTTCATCTCGCTGGTCTACCCCGGAATCCTGACCGGAAACGGCCCGTCCCTGAACAGCCGCGGTATCGTTCAGACTACCAATTATATCGGCGGTCTGAGATCGGAGCCGGGAATCCCCCGCTACGTGCTGGGACGCGCCATTCTGGAAGCCGCCGATTTGGAGGAAGCCGAGCAGATTGCCACCCTCACGCCGCGCGCCTATCCCTACCACCACAACCTGGCAAGTTTTGAAGAAGGCAGATATCTGTCAGTGGAGACCGTTCCGGGCCTGGCACAATCTATCTCGCCCGCGGGTATTTATGTCCACACCAATCATCTGCTTCATGACCAGACTGCGAAATATGCCCACGAGGATTCGGTATATAAAAACAGTTCTTCCATGTCGCGATATTCGGTGATCGAACAGAACCTGAAAAAGATAAAACCGGAAGAAGATCTGTCTCCCGAAAATCTCCTGAGTATTTTGAGTTCGCACGAGCAGGCGCCCTATTCGCCCTGCCGTCATCCCCGGGGAAAAATAACAGGCCAGACGCTGGCGACGGCATTTTTTGACCTGGGAAAGGGACTGTTCCGGCTCTACAGGGGGAATCCCTGCAAAGCGGTACCCCGGGAATTGTATAAAGATTACTCTTTTTAGCTTTTCGGTAATTGCAGACAATTGGCACAAAAGGCACTGGAAATTTCTGTTATTTCGGAATAGTGTGAGACTGATTTAATTGCAGGCTCGTTTATCTCCAACATCTCCGTAATAAAAAAAGGCAGCTCTCCCGAACCGCCTTTCTCTCCCAAACATTGGTTCCCCTCATTTAAAAACTGAACCAATGGTTAAATTTCAACAGAAAAATATTGTCCGGGGCATAACTGAACATGTCCCGAAAATCACGTTTTACGGAGAACCGTCCGAATGCATCGGAGATGGTGCGCCCCTGGGACCAAACCAGGTAGAGCTGCGAACCGGGATTGTATTCCCAGCGAATAACCAGATTGGACTGGAACTGCTTAAAATTAAAATCGGGAAGATCAAATGAATAGTCCGAAATTCCATCCCGGTTTTCATCCACCCGGTAAACCTCATCGGCAGCATCGTAGGAAATCTGATTCTCATCGAAGTTTCGGAATCGCTGATCATATTTTGTGGCCCGGGGATGGGTGATTCGTTTAAATTGGCTGTACCGGCCCGCCGATACGAATGGCTGTCCGTAATACTGAATCGTCAGGTTGGGCGTGATGCTGTAATTCAGGCGGAATACCATTCCCAGCGTTTTCTGGTCCATTTTTGCCATGATGTAACGCGCCGGTCCGGCCTTATCGGGAGTATCCACATATTGCAGATTATCTATCCCCCATTGATAGAAGGGACCAAAGGAGAACGTCAGATTATTTGCTGGTTTCACCGCCAGATTCAGATTCAATGAATGACTGCCGGAAATTCTATCATCTCTCCAGCTATTGTTGCCATCCAGGGAGAATTGCCATTTCTTGCGGGAGTCGCTGTAAACGCTGTACCAATTATTCCATGATGCTTCATTACGAAGGGAAGGGCCGCCGCGCAAATCAGCATGGGAAAGGGAAGGACCGTCCCGGTCGATGCCGAGATAAAATCCCCAATAGTTCAGAAACTGTGCCCCGCCGTTAATATTCCCGCCGGCAAAAAGTTTCTCGCCCCCGTAATCCCATCCGTTCCACTGGTTCAGGTTGATACTGACATTTCTGAAGACGCTCACCGGATTATAGATCCGGTAGCCGACCCAGAGAAACTGCATCATGTTATCGGCTTCCCGCAGATACCCGAGATCATTCAACTCGAATCCCGGAGAGCGCCAGACGGTCCCCAGCATATATTGCCAGTGGCCGCCGCCCTGTTTGCCGATATTGAAGGTGCCCCCGTACCCGCTCAGGCTGGTCCGGTTTGAATCGACCGAAACATAATGGGCATCGGGTCTCTGGTAATATCTCACGGAAGAATTCTGGGCATCCAGTATCGCCTCTTTATTTCCCCGGATATGGCTGAAGGACATTTTGAAATTCATAAAATAGTTCTTGTTTTTCCATTGGTGCATGAAATCGAAACCGCCGGTGTAGGCCGACCGGTCCAGGAAATTCAAATAGGAATGATTGATATTCCGGTTGGTGGAAGTAATCATTCCGCCCAGTGAGGTATTTCCTTCATCAAGGTCTTTCTGCAAGCGGCCCACAAAATAGTTGGTAAGCGGTTCCACCACCACGCGATTTTTGTTCCCGTACAAACTGATGTCAGCATTCTCTTCGGCAGTGACGGCATCCAGCACACCAACTGACAGGCCGTTGGCCGTTTTACCGCTCAATTTCACCGCCCCAAGAATCGAGGTCTGCCCCGGCGTACGAATCCAGGCGTCATCGCTGAGGTCCGGTTCATACTGGGGTTGTCTGCCGATCCGGCGGGAATAGAATAGAGTCTCTTTTGCAAAGCTATTGTCGCCCAGGCCCAGTGGAAACTGAAAAATATTTTTACCTTCGAT
>JARRQT010000027.1:0-19130 GCA_037381445.1 Calditrichia bacterium | reverse complement strand
AATAGTTGGACAGATGCCGGGATGAGTTATCATGCATAAAGATTAATCATCCCGGCGCCGATTTACAGCATATTTCTGAGATGCATGTTTTTTTCGATAGTATGATTTTTAGTTTTATATCGCGGCCTGTGGACATGACACATGCCGGCAATCCGCAAAGGATGCGTTGCATGCCATGATAATTATGATGTGCCAGACTTGAATTTCCTGATTTCATGATTTAGTAGTTTCCAAACTGCCCAATATTTCTCACCAAATTCTCTGATATTAATAATTTTGAAAAAGTCCGGAAACCGGACATCCGGTGTTGTAAAGAATTTATATCATATTAGATTTTGCAGGAGAATCCGGCCGCCTCAATCTGATTTCCATAAAAAAATTTTCGTTATAGCATTAAGAATCAAAATGTTGCTATGTTCATTTCTGGTTTCTCAAAATAATATTTTGGGAAACCCCTAACTGAATTTGCAGTATGTATTACCGTTAAAAAATAACTCATTCATTCAAACAGGAAAGGAAAGATGTAATGGTAAAGCAATCGTTGCTCAAACTGTGTTTTCCGCTTGTGATGCTTGTTTTTATTACCCAGGGATTCACCAAAACCTCCCCCGATCTGGATCCCACCGTAATTCGGGAATTAAAGGGTTCGCTGAAAATGGATGCCACAAACCGGGCGTTGATGAACGCCATCACCAATAATTCCGTTAAAAGCCTGGCCCTGAACCGGGAAATGGTCAATCAATACAATGATGTGTTCAATGTAAAGACCGATGCCAAGGGAATTACCGATCAGAAAAGCACCGGTCGCTGCTGGATGTTCGCCGGACTGAACATCATGCGTCCTGCGGCCATGAAAAAATTCAATCTGGAGTCTTTTGAATTTTCTCAATCCTATCTGTTCTTCTGGGACAAGCTTGAAAAATCGAATCTCGTTCTGGAAGCTGTCATCCAAAACCGCAACACACCGATTGACGACCGGGAATTGCAGACCTTGTTGAAGGATCCGGTTGCCGACGGCGGCTGGTGGAATTATGTCGTCGATCTTATCGAAAAGTATGGTGTGGTTCCCAAAGATATTATGCCGGAAACAGTGAACAGCAGCAAATCTGCCATGATGGATAAAGCCCTCGGCACGGTGGTCCGCGAAGATGCAGCCAATTTGCGAAACATGGCCGCCCAGGGGAAGAGTGTCTCTGAGCTGCGTGAGCGGAAGGTGGAAATGCTGAAAGATGTGTATCGTTTGCTGGTTATGCATTTGGGAACACCCCCGGAACAATTTACCTGGCGCTACCAGGACAAGGACGGTCACATTGTCGAAAATACCTATACACCGCAGCAATTTTATAAAGATGCGGTCGGATTTGACCTCAATCAGTACGTAACGATTCTGGATTATCCGGTGCATCCCTACAATGACCATTATCAAATCGATTATTGCCGGAACATGACAGATAAGCCGGACATGGATTTTATCAATATTGATATCAATCAGATCAAAGAGTATACGCTTAAATCGCTGGAAGATAAAGAGCCTGTATGGTTTGCCGCCGATGCCGGCTGGCAGATGGAGCGGGATCACGGAATCATGGAAGACGGAATTTATGATTACCAATCGCTTTACGGCGTTAAAGACAACTTGACCAAGGCAGAGCGGATGGAATATCAGATCAGCATTCCCAACCATGCTATGGTTTTTGTTGCTGCCGACACGGTGCAGGGGAAACCTGTGAAATGGAAGGTTGAGAACTCCTGGGGTGCCGATACCGGCGAAAAGGGATACTACACCATGTACAATAACTGGTTTGACAAATACGTCTATACAGTCATCATTAATAAAAAATATTTGCCGGATAATGTGCTTGCCATTTTGAAGAAAACCCCCAAAAAACTTCCGATATGGGATCCCATGCGGGAAGCGTTTAAATAAAATTTTGTTTATGGATAGCCTGAATTTCTATGGATGAGGTTCAGGTTATCTTTTTGGTTACTCCCCCGGGTTTTGCTTCGCTCATGTTTTCTGAAAAAGCTTAGGCTTTTTAATTCGGTTTAAAAAGACATTCTGTTATAATCGGAAAATAAATTTACGAATATTTAAATTTTCGAGGTCCTTTATGCTAAAGAAGAAAATCTCTGCTGCCATTGTGAATGGTTTTATTTTTCTGGCTATTCTTTCAATAATTTCATGTCAGTCAGGGGTCCCAAAGGCAGATGCTGCGTATGTGAATAAAATTGTAACCTGGCACAAAAAACGGATTGCCTCGCTGACCAAACCGGACGGCTGGCTGAGCCTGGCGGGCCTGTTCTGGCTGAAAGAAGGCGAGAACACATTTGGATCAGCCTCGACAAATGATATCTGCTTTCCGGAGGGAAAAGCGCCGGACACGATAGGTTCATTTTTCCTCGAGAATGGGAAGGTCATGGTCCATATAAAGCCTGGTGTGGAGGTGCTTGAGAATGGCAGTCCGGTGAAATCCGCAACATTGCGGAATGATGCCGAGGGAAGTCCCGCCATTCTATCGTGGAATACCCTCTCATGGTTCATTATTAAGCGCGGAGATAAATACGGGGTGAGACTGCGGGACAGCGGCAATCCTGCGCTGAAAAATTTTAGGGGAATAGATTTATTCCCCATTGATTCTCTCTGGCGGATTCAGGCGCGGCTTGAGCCCTACGATTCCGCACGGACTATTGCTGTTCCAACCGTTTTGGGCACGATCAATGATGAACATTCTCCAGGAGCGCTTGTTTTTACAATCAAGGGCAAAACATACCGTTTGGATCCGGTTGTGGAACCGGGAGAAGATCAATATTTTATTATTTTCGCAGATCAAACAAACGGCGCAGAAACCTATGGGGCCGGGCGCTTCCTGTTGGTGAATAAACCCGATAAGAATGGCAATACCATAATCGATTTTAATAGGGCTTATAATCCGCCCTGCGCTTTTACCCCTTACGCGACCTGTCCCATGCCGCCTGATCAGAACCGGCTGCCCGTGCGGATAACCGCGGGAGAAAAGGCATATCAGGGGGCCGGACACGAATAGGAATGAAGGATATTAGTAATGGGTGAACCGGGAACGAAAATTAGATGCAGCGAATGATTGAATAGGAAAGTGAAAAATCTAATTCAATATATAAAAAAGTCCCGCAGGTTAGATACCTGCAGGACTTTTTGGCAATTTAATCAGCTCCTGCCTTGAAGCATAAATATTTTGCTATCCGGCAATGAATTTTTACATCTGAGACTGAACTGTCAAATGATTCACGACCTCTTTGACTCCCAAAACATCGCTCAGATTCTTCGCAATTTCAAGCTTATCCCATAAATTTTGAACGGTGCCATTCAGTGTAACCACGCCATTGTCAACGGTGACCGAAACATTCTTCTCCAATCTGAACCGGTCATGCAAAACATCCTTAATAATGATTTGCAGATTGGCATCGCTCACTGCTTTTTTGGGCGGAAGAACCTTGAGCTCGTCCTGGATTCCCTTCACGCCGTCTTCCCAGGAAGCTGAAGTCTGGGCCGCTACCTTTTCCCTGTAATAACTGACAGTGCCTGTGAGGTACACAATGCCATTTTCCACCCTTACATTAATCCGCTGCGGTGCCGCAATAGCCTTGTTAGCATTAATCGCATACCGTATGTTTTCGGCAATGACACTGTCCGGCAGCATACCGGTATTCACTGTCATGTAGTCTTCAACATCTTTTACCCCCGGTACCGTTGCAACGATATCAAATATCCGGTATTTCTGGAAAAGAGAATTAACCGTTCCTTTAATGGAGACCACTCCCTGGTCATTGGCCGTTACCTGGAATGGGGTCTCATAGTATGAGCCGAGCGCTTTTTCCACCCGATCAGCTAACTGGTCTGATGCATCGCTTGCCGCCACCATTGTAGCAAAACCTAAAAGAAGAACCAGAATTATCGATAGCTTCCCTGACAAATTGAAACCTGAAGATTGAAGCATTTTTCCCCCTCCTTAAATTTTGTTTATTAATTTCGCAAAATTTTAATGTTATATAATGAAGAAATGATGAAGAATATAAATCATCATACATAATTATCACATCACAATGCCGGTATTTAAAAATTAAAAGTGCGGTGGGCCTGCGGGGCATTCTCTCAAATTTCAGGATCATGCCCGCGGAAAGAATCTTGTTATGAAATGCAGGTATGACACCAGATTAAGGGGGAAATGATTATGATTGGGAATATTAATGATCAGAATTGGGGAGGGTATTAAGCAGCTCATCAAGGAAGAATGTTTCCTGATGGTGCGGAAGATCGTAGATTACCAAAAGTGTACGCCTTCCCGTTAAGCCGAATCGCACTCGCACTTCCTTCCTGGTCTGTTCAATTTTGGTGCTGATTACATTCTGACTGTCCATAATTGTTTCGGCTTCTTCGCGGCTGATTTTATGCAAATTACTCATCATGATATTCTTCTGACATTAAAACCACATCCTAACTTTACCATGCCGGCTATTTCAACATTGTGACTTTTATCAAATTTCACTTTTTATTGCCATGCGAATATTTAAGCGGTCTTTGAAAGCGACGGCAACTGTTGATTAGGACTAGTCAGAATTTTATTATGCTAAATGAAAGGCAAATATCTAACTTAAATTAATTGATAGTTTATTTACAGCGTTCTTAATTATTGGATATTATTATAAGCAGAATAAATGATTTTTCCCATCCAAACTGCGGAGAAATTTGCAAAAAGCGGTTTATTTCTAATGCAATCTTATGGTATATATTGTATATTTCTTTTGTTTCAATTGTGGTGCGGCAGGGTCACTACGTATTAACGGTTTTGCCTCATAGGCTGTCACATGATTTATTGTTTCTTATGAAGTGATAAATGCCCGGGGTATATAGAAATCCGCAAACTTTTTGTAGCTCGGTCCTTAAAAACATATTTCATAATTAAAGAATGCATCTTTTATTTTCAAATATGGGAGACTAAAATGAGTAAATATTTTCGATGGAAGTTTGGCATAGGTCTGCTGATTTCATTTCTTTTTTTGGGATATCTATATTCCCAGGATAATCTGGCCGATCCGCTAAAGCCGCTGCAGCCGTTGCTCGGAAAAACATGGAAAGGAACATTCAGTAACTCCACACCGGAAAAACCCATGTATGATATTTCCCGTTGGGAGCGGGCGCTTAATGGTCAGGCCATCAGAATTCTGCATTCTGTCAATGATGGTGAATACGGCGGAGAGACCCTTCTTTTCTGGGATTCGGAAAAGAAAAAACTGGTATACTACTATTTCACCACTGCCGGATTTTACACCAATGGAACAATGACCGTGGAAGAAGGAAAGTATATCAGCCATGAGTATGTAATCGGAAACCAAAAAGGCATAACTGAAGTGAAGTCCACAGGTGAGATGTTGGAAAATGGGAAATTGCACGCTAAGTCAAAATATCTTAAAAGTGGGGCATGGATCGACGGGCATGAAATCGAGTATGTGGAAGATAATTCCGCAGAAGTTATCTTTAAGTGAAGAACATGATCTGATTGGGGCGATGAATCCTTCCTAAGCCATTACATTATTTTCTGGCTAATTTGTTTATCATCAACGGTTGTGCCGCCAACAGGACTTGATCTTTGATAGATAGATTTAAAACAGGGCTTTCCAGTGGAGAATGAAGAACTTAGTTTGATAAATCAGGCGACACGAATTTCTTATGACATCGTGGCGAGGAAATATCACGACCTTTTTAAAGATGAGATGGCACGGAAAAAATATGACAGAAAATTACTGAAACAGTTTGCCACATATTTTTCCAGAGATTCAATTATCTGCGATATGGGATGCGGGCCTTCGGCCCATATTGGCCGTTGTCTTTATGACAAAGGTTTGAATGTAAATGCGGTGGACATTTCGGAGAATTGTATCAGAATTGCTTCAAAATATAATCCGGGTATGAAGTTCGCTTGTATGAATATGACAGATTTGGGAATGGGCGAGCAGTCCATCGATGGCATTATTTCATTTTATTCAATTATTCACACCCCCAAAAAATATATTCACCGGATTTTCACCGAATTTTTTAGAGTGCTGACACCAAGGGGAAAACTTCTGGTAGCGGTTAAATCGGGTGAACAGGAGGGCTATCTCGATGAATTCCTGGGATTCCGGACGAAAATCTATTTCACACACTTTATTCCGGAGGAAATTCAGACCTATTTTATCAACAACGGTTTCCGGATACTATTTCAGGAATCCAGAGCGCCTTACCAGGATGAGATTGCGGTCAGCCGGATTTATATGATTGGAGAGAAAATTTAGTTCTTTCGACTCCTTTAGCTAGGATGTTCGGATCGTCAGGATCACTCTGCGCTTTTTTGAGAACCCTGTTAGAGATATATCATTTCTTCATTGTTATCATACGGCAGGAGTTCTGAATTGCAGCTTTCCGCAATGATCATCATTTACCGGTTGATTATATGAAAATGAACATACGATAAAAAATATCAAGCTAAAGAGCTAAAAAAGGAGGCTCCTGGTATTCATCTCCTGTAGATTTTGCATAAAATCAATTGATTTTCACAGCATATTTTTTGCTTATTTAATCAGGAACTAATTTTTCCGGAATGAAAGTTCAAGCTGAATTCAGATCATCAAACAGGCAAAGAAAAAAGAATGAATCTGAAAAAATATATCTGCCCGGAATGCGGTGAAAAATATCCGGTTACAGATTGGCGGTATAAATGTGACTGCGGATCTGCGCTTGATCTGGAGAAAGAAGTCACCTTTCCCAGGGAAAAGATCATGAACCGCAAGCCGAACCTGTGGCGCTACCGCGAAGCAATCCCCATTGAAAAAGACAAGCACATTATCTCTTTTGGCGAGGGTATGACGCCGCTTGTAAACTGGCGGCATGATAATCTGGAACTCCTTTTAAAACTGGATTATCTCTTTCCTACCGGTTCATTTAAGGACCGGGGTGCTTCCGTTCTTTTCAGCTTTTTGAAGGAGATTGGCGTCAACCACTTCATTGAAGATTCTTCAGGGAACGCGGCGGCAGCGGCGGCGGCCTATGCGGCACGCGGCGGACTGGAATGCGAAATATTCTGCCCCGATTATACCTCTTCGGGGAAGATTGCCCAGGTTGAACTTTTTGGCGCAAGGCTCAACCTGATTAAGGGAACCCGTGAAGATACAGCGCGGGCGATTTTAAATAAAGCGGGAAATCATTATTATGCCTCCCATAATTGGAATCCATTTTTTATGGAGGGTCTTAAAACCGTTGCCTTTGAAATTGCAGAACAGTTGGGCTGGATGCCGCCGGACAATGTGATTTGTCCTCTGGGATACGGCGGGCTGTTCCTGGGATTATACACCGGTTTCAAAGAGATGAAAGAGCAGGGGATTATCACCAAAATACCGAGTCTGTTGGGCGTGCAGTCTGAAGCCTGCGCACCGGTTTACCGGGCAATACAAAAGAGGGCCTCGGTCATCGAAAAATGCCGGCAAACCAATGCCACACTTGCTGAAGGAATTTGCGCCGCTTTGCCCATACGCCCAAGAAAAATTCTGCAGGCGCTGGAGGAGACTGATGGAACGGTGACCTCTGTATCCGAAAAAGAAATTATGGATGGCATAAAGATTCTGGCTGGGAATGGACTTTTTGTCGAGCCCACTTCTGCTGCGGTGGTGGGCGCAATCAGTCATTTTCGGAGAGAGAAAAGAATTAATCCCGGTGACAAAACAGTAGTTATTCTGACCGGAACCGGTTTGAAGACGTTGAAAGAGATAACCGTGCCTAGAAGCGAATGATTAGAATCAGTCCGCCGGATTTTCCAATTACTTCCCGAAAATTTTAAAATTCATTTCACCGATTCTGTTATTTATAAGAACAAGGAATCGGTGAGATTTGCTTTTCAATTATATAAAATTAAGGGAAAAAACCCTGAGTATTGTTCAATCCGGGGCCGGTGCCGGGGAACCTCGAGCCGAATCGAATGGTATAGTAGGATATACTTTATTTATCGTTTTAATTAAATTCAAATATTACCGGAGTTGAAAATAATGGGGATGGTACCTCGCAATGCCGATTTTGAAAGCACGCGGGACAAAATTGTAAAAATCGGACGGGTGGAACAATTCCTGTTAAAGAAAGACGGATTTATTCCCAATAACGATAAACTGCCTCTCCTTGTTTATAAAAATGCGCTGGAACTGCCAATATCTGATCCTGCTTCCGCCATTGAAAAAATTCTTAAAATGAACGGCTGGGGGAGCGCCTGGCGAAATAGTATTTATAATTTTCATCATTATCACAGCACGGCCCATGAAATACTGGCAGTCTATTCCGGCAGTGCCAGGGTGCTGCTGGGCGGAGACAGCGGAATTACCTTAAATGTGCATAAGGGCGACGTGCTGATCATTCCAGCCGGCGTTGCCCACAAAAATCTCGGTTCCGAGGAGCATTTCAAAGTGGTAGGAGCATATCCCGAAGGTCAGAATTGGGACATGAATTATGGCGGGGAAGAGGAGCATCACAAAGCCGAAGATAACATAAAACAGGTTCCGCTTCCTAAAACGGATCCCATCTATGGCGAGGAGGGGCCATTAAAAAATTTTTGGTCAAAATGATATATCAACTCTTGCCAGCGATTGACTAATTTATCAGATCTAACCGGATTTGCTCACCAACATCCAATAGAATTAACCCTAAGCCTTGATTACATATCTGAGAAAAAATGACCCAACAAATCTTGTTCGGTGATAATTTACTTTTGAAAAGATTCTGCCAATGAGCAAGTCTTTTGAAAATTAGACTTATTCGAATAAAAATTTTTCCCGCATCAGCGCAAATAAAAGATTCTTTAAGACCCTTTCAACAAAGTCAAGTAAAACAAAATAAATTTTCTGATGTTACGTGAATTAAATCACGGTATATTATATTCCCGTAATTTGGGAAGCTTGGGAAGGTGGAATTGGTTTACTGTTTCTTAATAACTTCATAAGGAGATTGCCGTGAGTGATATACTACTTCCTTCCCTGTTCTGGATCACTCCCATTTGTTCCGTATTGGGATTACTAATTGCTTTTTACCTTTATTTGTGGATTAAAAAACAACCCAAAGGTAATGAACAGATGCAGCAGATAGCCGGTTGGGTTAAAGAAGGCGCTATTGCGTATCTGAGAAGACAATATAAAACAGTGGGATTATTTTTTGCTTCAACTTTCGTTCTGCTGGCGATTGCCAGTTACAGCCTCAAAGTATTAAATCCGTGGGTGCCCTTCGCATTTCTAAGCGGCGGATTTTTCTCCGCCCTGGCGGGATACCTGGGAATGATCACGGCTACCTCTTCATCCTCGCCCACCGCCCAAGCCGCTACGGTTTCGCTCAATCGTGCCCTGATGGTGGCCTTCCGGGGAGGCTCTGTCATGGGATTGGTGGTGGTAGGTTTCGGGCTGCTGGATATCTCGGGCTGGTTCATATTTCTGAACTGGTTTGTCAATCAGCCGGATGCTAATCTGAAGATGGTGGAAATAACGACTACCATGCTGACCTTTGGATTTGGTGCTTCCTCCCAGGCACTGTTTGCCAGGGTGGGCGGGGGAATTTTTACCAAAGCCGCTGACATGGGCGCTGATCTGGTCGGAAAAGTGGAAGCCGGAATCCCGGAAGATGACCCCCGCAATCCCGCCACCATTGCGGATAATGTCGGAGACAATGTTGGGGATGTCGCCGGTATGGGCGCTGACCTGTATGAATCCTATGTCGGTTCCATACTGGGCACAGCCGTTTTGAGTATCCCGGCCGGACTGGGAGTTAAGGGCGTTATCTTGCCAATGATTATTGCCGCATTCGGTATTGTGGCCTCAGTTATCGGAATTTCTTTTGTGAGGACAAAAACCGAAGATGTCAGTCAGAAAAATCTGCTTCGCACCATCAACCGTGGAATAAACATTACCACCGCTCTGGTTTTCATTGCCACGATTTTGTTGACATTCGCCTGGATGCCTGGAGAAATGTGGATTTTATGGGCGCTTCTGGTTGGCCTGATCGCGGGCGTGGGAATCGGCTACCTGACCGATTTTTATACAAACTCGGCCTTTGGTCCGACGCAGCAGATTGTCAAACAGAGCGAAACGGGAGATGCCACAGTAATTACGACCGGGATATCTGTGGGACTCTCTTCCACCTTTCCAACCGTTATTATGATCAGTGCGGGTTCCTTTGCCGCCTTCGCGCTGGCCGGCGGAATAAATGACTTTTCCCATGGTTTATACGGCATCGGACTGGCAGCAGTCGGAATGCTGTGCACGCTGGGAATTCAACTGGCCACCGATGCATTTGGTCCCATCGCCGATAACGCCGGCGGAAACGCGGAGATGTCCCATCAGGATCCCCATACCCGCCGTCGCACCGATGCGCTGGACGCACTGGGAAACAGCACCGCAGCGCGCGGCAAAGGGCTTTCCATCGGTTCAGCGGCGATGACAGCCGTGGTCCTCATTGCTGCGTTGGTTGAAGAAATCCGGTACCATTACCTGCAGGCGGGAAAGCAATTTATTGATATTAAATTGTCGGACGGTTCGCTGGTGAGCATCAAATCCTCGCTGGCCTCCCTGAAGGATATTTTGATTTCGAATGATGGCACCCTGTTATCCATAAGCAGCATCATCGGTCTGTTCATCGGTGCCTCACTGGCCAGTTGGTTTTGCGCCAAAACCATCCACGCCGTAGGGCAGGCTGCCAATAAGATGATTAAGGAAGTGCGGCGTCAATTCCATGAAATACCGGGGCTGATGGAAGGCAACGCAACCCCAGACTACGCCGCCTGCGTGGAAATCAGCACGCTGGCCGCCCAGCGGGAAATGATCCTGCCAGCCATGGTTATCATTGTCACGCCGGTTATTATCGGATGGCTGATGGGCGTGAGCGCTGTTTTCGGAATTGTTATCGGATTGCTGGTGACCGGTTTTTCCAAAGCCGTCTATATGGCCAATTCCGGCGGCGCATGGGATAACGCCAAGAAATATATCGAAAGTGAGCGGGAGAATCTCCGTCAGGACATCCGCGACCAACTGCAGAAACTGAAAGACCGGGAACTGGTCCATTATATTATGGACAATCAATATGCCACCTTTTTAATTGAAAAAATACAGATGCTGCCGCATGTTGTCGAAGGACTGAGAGCCAGCAACGGGATTACATTCTATATCTCGCAAATGGTGGAATATTTCGGCGAGGCCATCAGCCAGATACATGATAAGGAAATATTTAACCGGCTGGTTACCCGGGGATTCATTGACGATTTGCCCATGCTGGACACCGAAAATGATGATCAGAAAAATTATCAGAATTTCAAAAATCTGATATTGCGCGTCAACAAGATTGATACCCGGCCCATCCGGGAAATGTCAAAGCTGTATTTCAAATTGAATAATAAGGACCGTCAGGTATTTTTACGTTTTATGCGATTGAGCCTCGATGATAAAATGATGATTCATAAAGCGTTTAAATTAAGGCAGGATTACTATTATCTGCTCGATCGTTACAAATCGCTGGTAACCGGCGATACGGTCGGTGATCCTTTAAAGGATACCAGCGGACCGTCCCTGAATATTGCCATCAAACTGGCGATTATGGTTTCCATTTTGTCTATCGGGTTCATTCTGCAATATAGCCTCATTCATTAATTTGTCGAAAATATCCGTTTCGAAAAGCGCTTTCAGGATTTTCCGGAGAGCGCTTTTTTATTTCCGCCAAAAGAATCCGCAAAATTATATAACATTTGCCGGAACGGAAAAGTAAATTTGAGTTTAAAGTGAACTATGCAGGAAAAGAGATCGGTGATGGATTCAAAATTATTTGAAGATGCGAAACCCAGCGTTCTGCTGATAATACCGCCGTTTACCCAGGCAAATACGCCGTACCCATCGGTGATGCAGTTGTCCGGATTTCTGCAATCAAAAGGCTATCCTGCAAAATCATTTGATTTATCCCTGGCGGTGATTCTAAGGATATTCTCCCAATCCGGACTCAAGACGATCTTTTCCGCCATAGAAAAGCAGCAGCCGGCGGATGAATCCGTCAGCCGCGCTATCCGATTGGCACCGCAATATATCGGGATCATTGACCCGGTAATCGGATTTTTGCAGGGAAAGGATCCTAACCTGGCCTACAGTCTGGTGACGGAAAACTTTTTGCCGAGAGGGGAAGCATTTGCCCGCGATGTCGATTTGAGCAGTGCTTTTGGCCATCTGGGTGTGCAGGACAGGGCAAAATATTTTTGCTCACTGCTAGTTGACGATCTCACCAATCTGATCCGTAAGACAATATCTCCGCACTTTGGTTTAAGCCGCTATGCGGAACATCTGGCGGTGAGTCCGGCCACATTTGATCCAATACTGCAGGAATTGCAAAAGGAGCCAAATGCCATCGATGAGATGATTTTTCGGGAGACCCAGCACGCCGTCGAAGAATTTCATCCCGATGTCATTGGTTATACGGTGCCCTTTCCCGGAAATTTGCTCGGCGCCCTTATTTCATCAAAATTTGTCAAAACAAATCACCCTGATCTCAAAATTGTATTTGGCGGCGGCTACATAAATACCGAATTGCGGCAGCTTAGGGATCCGCGGATTTTTGACTATCTCGATTACCTCACATTTGATGATGGTGAAATGCCATTGCTGCATATTCTGCAAAATCACAAAACAGAAAAAGACGGCAAATGGGCGAGAACGGTTTGCCGAACCGGACAGGCACTGAAATATAAAGATAATTTGGCGGATAAAATTGTCCGTCACGATGAATTAACCGCCCCCTCTCTGGAGGGAATAAATCCCGGCAGCTACATTTCCATGACGGAAATGCTCAATCCCATGCATCGCCTCTGGTCCGATGGCTACTGGAACAAGCTGGCTGTCGCCCATGGCTGTTACTGGCATAAATGCACTTTCTGCGATATCACGCTGGATTACATAAAACGGTATTCGCCGGCCAAAGCCGCCACTGTGGTGGACTGGATGGAGGATCTGATGGAACAGAGCGGCCGGAGCGTCTTTCACTTCACGGATGAAGCGGCCCCGCCGGCTGCCTTAAGTGAAATTGCTATTGAGATTTTGCGGCGTAATCTGAAAGTGAGCTGGTGGGGAAATGTCCGGTTCGAAAAAGCCTTCACCCCGGATTTGTGCCGTCTGTTAGCCGCATCGGGCTGTGTGGCTGTCAGCGGCGGTCTGGAGGTCGCGGACAGAAGGCTGCTGCAGTTGATTAACAAAGGCGTTACCGTTGAGCAGGTCGCTGAAGTATGCCATAATTTTCAGGAAGCCGGGATTATGGTCCATTCCTATTTGATGTACGGTTTTCCGACCCAGACAGAACAGGAAATTATCAACAGTCTGGAACTCGTTCGTCAGTTTATTCAACTGGATCTGTTTCAATCCGGTTTCTGGCATTTGTTTGCCCTGACCGCTCACAGCCCCGTCGCGCAAAATCCGGCTGATTTCAACATTCGGATAAAATCAAAATTCGACAATCCCTTCGCCACCAATGACATGATTCATGAAAATCTGAACGGCATGGATTACACAAGCTATACGGAAGGCCTGAATAAGGCCCTTTATAATTTTATGCATGGCGTTGGCTTGGAATGGGAGGTGACGGACTGGTTCGATTTCAAGGTACCCCGGCCCACCGTGAACCGGAATTTGATTCTCGGGCATCTGAGCCGGGAGCGCGGAAACACAATTGAAATGCAACGCCGTGTTTTATGGCTGGGAACAATTCCCGGGATAATTGCGGAAGGCGGCAAAAAGCATCGTCTCATTCTGCATTCCAATGCAGCAGAAGGGAGCTGGGAGATTGCATATCCGGTGGGGCAGTGGCTGGTTCAGTTAGCGGGATCGGCGAGCGCCCATTCGGATCGTAAAGTCTCTTTCGGAGAAATCAGGAATACATTTCCCGGCGGACCCGCAAAGATGGAAGAATTTATGAATTCGGAGCTATGGCGCGATTTACGGGAGAGTGTGCTTTTATTCCTGTAAGATTCATCTCATAAATCGCTCTTTCATTCTTTCGGCAACAGCAGTTATAGCATACTTCAATCTCTCCTGATATCCATTCCATCTGAGCTTTATACAGGGCTCAAATTTTGCCCCGCCGGCATTAATATTTTCATTTCACCATATTCAGTGCTATATTGGAACAGCTCTGCTTCACATATCCGCCCGATGCGGATATTCTTCTACTGCCTCTTACGGGTCTTTTAAATATTTCGCTTTCCTGCCGAGTGCTAAGTTATGAAATAACTTTCGTTTGAACGGGAGGTAATTAAGGATTTAAACACAAGACCTCAGGAACCTAAGATTTTGGAATTTGATTGATAAAATTTTTGAGGGCTTTCCCGGGCCAAATTTAAATCACAGGAGATAGTCAAAAATGAAGAATATTTGTCTTTCATTTCTGTTGATTTTGTATTCCTTTCCGGTATGGGGTCAGACGATTACTAATTTCTATTATCATAAAGGTCAAATGGTCCGGATGGAGACTGCACTCGATCAGATGTCGGTGAGGCTCTCCCCGGATATTCTGCCAGAAAACGTCAATTCGGTCATTCGGAATTTGTTTGGAGCCTCACTTGCCGAAATACTCCCCCTTATCACAAATCATGAAAAATTGATCAGGTTGAAGTCCGCGCTAACTGAAATCAACCTGCAGGAAATGCTGAACGCATTGAACAATTTAGATGCTGTAAAAATGGCCTCCCCGGTTTTCAGGTATGGACGAGTCAGGCAAATTACAAATGATGAGTTTTTTGTTAAATTCAGGAGCGGGATCTCTTTCCACGAAATTGAGCAGTTGAATGCTGAATACGGTGTGGAAATCCTGAAATCGCTGGGGGACGGTGTATATCAGCTCTCGGTAGGCAACGGGGCGGGATTGAACGGTCTGCTGGCTGCCAATGCATATTTTCTTTCCGGACTGGCGGATTGGGCGGAACCCGAGTTTATTTATCCAAATGGCGAACTGCTAAACGCTACGGTAAATGATGCGTTGTGGAACGAACAGTGGGCACACCGGAACACTGGGCAGACAGTCGCCACAGGATCAAATCTAGGTCCCTCCTCGGTAAATGGCTCTCCCGATGCAGATATGGATGTGGACCTGGCGTGGAATATTACCGCCGGTGGTGATCCGGATATTATTGTGGGCATTCTGGACACGGGAACAGATCTGGACCATCCGGACTTGCAGGCGAACATTGTTGCAGGGTATGATTTTGCAGAAAATGACAATGTCCCCAATGATGATGCAATAGGTCACGGGACATGCACCGCCGGCATTGTCGCTGCAGTGGGCGATAATGCCATCGGTGTGTCCGGGATTGCCTATCAATGTAAAATTATGCCTGTTCGCATTTTCAATGATGGCGGCACTGCCCGAAACCAATGGATTGCAAATGGTATCAACTGGGCATGGCAGAACGGTGCGGATATTCTAAGCAACAGCTGGGGAGGCGGATCTCCTTCCTCTCTAATTGATGATGCGATCAGCAACGCGAAGCAAAATGGAAGGGGCGGTCGCGGGTGCGTCATCTTATTCTCAAGCGGGAATGACGGCCATGATCCGGTAAATTATCCGGCCTATTTATCAGATGTCATCGCGGTTGGGGCTTCGAATATGTTTGATGAAAAGAAAAATCCCGGCAGCTCCGATCAGCAGTATTGGTGGGGCGGTAATTATGGAAGCGCGCTGGATATTGTAGCTCCCACCATTGTTTATACCACGGATATAGCCGGTTCGGGAGGGTATAGTTCGGATGATTATATTGACGTATTCAACGGCACTTCTGCAGCCTGCCCCAATGCGGCAGGTGTTGCGGCGCTGGTCCTCTCAGTGGATCCGAATCTGACTTCCGATGAAGTGCAGACCATAATGGAAGAATCCACAGACAGAATAGAAAAATTTCCCTATAATTCTTCCGGTTGGAATAAGCATGTGGGGTATGGCAGGGTAAACGCTTACAAAGCCGTGCTGGCGGCGCAGGGATTTGACAGCGATTACCCGCTGATGGTTCATTCCATGCTGCACCCGACTAGCAATACGGCGGCGCAAATAGTCACCGTGGATATTACTGATGAAAGCGGTATCGCCGGCGGCCCGGATCAACCCCGCTTGCATTACCGCCTGGACCATGGCTCCGGTTTTGGCCCGTGGAATTCTGTTACCGATGTCAATGGACCAGCCGGGATCCGGTATGAATTCCTTATCCCGGGGCAGGCCCATGGGACGCAGGTTCAATATTATATTCAGGCGCAGGACAATGCTCTACAAAATAATATTGGCACCCTGCCTTTTGGCGCAGGGAATCCGGGGGCGGTGGGATCTTCTGGAATTCCCTTCACATTCAGCGTTGATAATTTTGCACCCCAAAGTTTTTCCGGGAATAGAATAACGTTATATAGCAGCGCTATTGTTTCCGGTACCATAAATGTTAATATCTCGTTCATGATCTCTGATTTGAATCTGATATTGAATGAGACCCGAGCCCGCACCGAAAATCTGGTCTTCTGCCTGCAATCACCCTCCGGAATGCGCAGCGGTCCTTTTATAAATAATGGATCAGGAAGCGGACTGACTGATTTAATCCTGAATGATGAGGCCGAAGCCGCTCTCAGCAGTGGCACAAATCCATTCAGCGGAAGTTATCAGCCGGACAATCCCCTGTGGGTTTTCGACGGGGAAAATGCCCAGGGAGCCTGGACGCTTTACATCATTAATGATGCAAGCCTGAATTCCGGTGCTATAACTTCATGGACACTGGCTTTCAATTCCGAGGATTATCCCGATCAGGGATTGCCGGTGACGCTAACCGGTTTTTCGGGAATATTCAGTGAGGGGAAAGTGATGCTTCGCTGGAGAACAGAATCGGAGATAGAAAACGCCGGATATGAAGTATGGCGCTCCGAACATTCAGAAAAGGAGTATGACCTGATAGATGACCATCGAAATAATACGGCACTCCTAGGCGCGGGAAACAGTACCATGCCTCACGAATACCAATACGAGGACAAATTTGTGGAAAAAGAGAAAACATATTTTTATAAGATCGCCGACATTTCATATTCCGGTCAGCGAACATTTTCGAAATCAATTAAAGTGGAAACCAATAGCCTGCTTTCCGCAGGTCCGGTTCCGGAAAATTTCGAACTTTTGGCGCCTTATCCCAATCCTTTCAATCCTGTTACCCGGATCAGGTTTGGAGTCCCGACGAATGAGGAAAAGGTCCAGCTGCTTATATTTGATAATCTGGGAAAGAAAATTAGAACGCTCATATCAGGCCCGATGAGTCCCGGCTATCACGAACTAATTTGGCGCGGGGAGAATGATTCAAATTTTCCTGTTTCGTCAGGTATCTATTACATATTATATCGCGGTGGGTCTGAAAGCTTCACGAGAAAGGTAATGTTGATGAAATGATCGTGAACTTTATTATTCACACCTGGAAGCCGGCTGCTATTTTTCGTCTTTCCAATTCCACCACTTGAGCAGCTCTGGCTCATGAGTGTCCTGGGAGGAATAATAGACGGCGCATCGGAAAACATACAGCACACAGCGATCTACTGTCATTCCTTTTTGCAGACAGTGCGCCAGGTAAAGCTTTTCCGGATTCTTACCGCGCAGGTCTCTTATGTTATGAATTCCAAGATCCCACAGATCGCGGGAAATAGTCTTGCCGACACCCGGGATCTTCTGGAGCTCCTTTAATCCTGCATTTTTTATTGCTGAGTCCATATTTGTTGCCTTTCCGAAGCATCATTCTGGTTTATTTTTGAGTGCTTTTTTCCGGGATGCTTATTTTTCGGATGAAGAATCTGTCCATAATCATTAACAAAATGAAAGCAATGATACCAGTTATCATAACCGGGTAAAGCGGGTGCAGGTAGTTCTGCAACTTACCCGATTCATCCAGCGCCTGCAAAACGCCAAATACCGCAAAAAAATTATGAAATACAATGGTAGCATAAATATCGCGGACGAAAAAATAAACCAGACTGGTTATCAAACCGATAAAAGTGAGGAAGAGAATCATGTGGGCTTGATTAAACGGTGGGCTATGGGCAATATGATAAAGGCCGAACAGGATACTGGCTGCCAATATGCCGCTGGCCAACGAAATGACCTGGCCTTTGCGCTTCATCAATGATTCAAAAGTCGTTCCGACAACAGCCCAGCAGACCACAATTTCCGCGATGGAAACCGGTAAAATCTGGAGAAAGGCATTGATTATCACGAGAGGATTAAGAGACGGGGGACCCTGCAAAATATAAATTCCAAAACCGACGATTCCGGTCAGAATGCTTGCCAGAATTGCCCGGGGCCATTTTCGGAATCCCGCCTGCCAGGCCTTTAAGAATCCGGATAGAATGGTGATTCGTATAATGACCGCCCCGGTCACAATCCCGATGAGAAAATTGGCAATTAAAATATACAGAATCCTGTTCACGACTGCCTCGGGTCGCAGGAGGGTATGAATGCGGCCTTCCAGGGCATAGGTTACTGTGGTCCAGATGATGTAAAGTGAGAGGGCAATTGGTCCAGATGATGTAAAGTGAGAGGGCAATCCAAATCGGCCTGGTTTTACCCGGCAGGGTATGTTCTTCAGAATTCATTCCTTTTACCTTTTTTCAATATCATTCCGCAATCAAAAATTAAATAAGAGGCACTCTATAGCAACACCATTATTAACAGGAGTCAGTGCCAAAACATTGGTATCATAGCCTGGCGAAACTAATGAAATCTGTGTTAACCGGCTCTAATCCGGCCTGGCTCAGTGCAATGGCGATCTGGCCACGGTGACCAACATTGTGCATGCTAACATGGGTCAGAATATCTGCAAGCGGGGTCTGATATTCAATCCCTTTACTGCTCGTATAGGATATCTTAGGCTGCAAATCGTCATCTGATATCCCGGAAATGTAATCCAGGTAATTTTTCTCATTCTCATGAAGGATAATAGCCCATGTATGTTGGGACAGCGGCTGCCAGATATTCATTTGAGTGCTTCTTCTGCCCTGAATCCTTTCAATCCAGGTCTTCTCACTGAGCAGGAGATTAGAGAATAGTCTTGCAGCTTTCTCCGGAG
>JARRQT010000026.1:0-18691 GCA_037381445.1 Calditrichia bacterium | reverse complement strand
GTGTTCCAGGGCAGCCCTTCCAGAAATGCCTTGACGGTGCGGGGCATCATGAATTGGGGGTCATTTTTGCGTAATTTTGAAAGTGAATTTTTAAAAAACTCCATAATTAATTCCATATGCTTTTTCCATTATAAAGAAAAATTTCCAGCCCTGATATCACACTCTTACAGGATAGCCACAAAAATATACTAACAGCATAATTAAAGACTGAAGAATTGTGGCACTCCCCTCATTCAATTCCGCACCAGCGCAAGCATTGGGTTCCGGATCACTTTCTTTTAATGGACACCATGATATTTTATATTGTCTTATAATTAAATTGAAATAATGAAACATTCCTCAACAGAACTTGCCGAGCATTTTTCCACTGCCATAATTCTTGGAAATTAAACCAGGCGTAAAAAACAAAAAATGCCCGCTTTCCTCACAGACCATTCCTGAATCACAGTCAAAATCAGTAAACACACAGGCCGTCTATTCCAGTTTCATGAGCTGGCCCATGTAAAATTTGATAATATTCAGACGGGCATTAACCCGCGGTTTGCTGTCAAAACTGATATTTTCCAGAATGCCCTGGTAAGTCTGACCACTTTCGAGGCTGTCACGAAATGCCTGGCGACTCATGCCCGGCTGATAGTGGGAAATCATCCATTTGCCAATATCATAGCCGAGTAAATGATACATATCAGGCGTTACATGCATTTGCTTGCGAAAGCGGCTTTCAAATTCTTTATAATTCCAGGAACCGGGATCATAAAATCCCGCGGTTTCATAAATGAGACCATTTAGATAAACCCGCTGCTGCATCAACTGATCAGGATCGTTCCAACCTTCATTGCCCAGCAGAGTGCATTCGATATTGTGAAATGCAAACTGCGGCGCGATGTACGGTATATACTCGGGATAGGTGGCAATAAAAAGCGCATCAATTCCCGTGGAAGGCACCTGTGTAGAGTCGATGTCACCCCTGCCATTATCATCCGCAAAAAGCTTTTCGGTGCGGTATTCCTTAAACTGCGCTAGTATTGTCGAATCAGAAAGCGTGGAATCCGCCGCACGAACTGAATCGCGGTACGTAATATAAAACCCTTTATTTCTAATCGCCTTAAACTGTCGCGAGAAATCCTGGGTATCTTCGTAATACCACTGTTTTTCAACAACTTCTCCGCCATTGCTGATCACTGTATTCTCAAAACTATTGGCAATGGACTGACCATACGCATCCGCGGGCGCCAGAATCGCAAAGGTCTTCAGTCCCAGCTCCTTAACAGCGTGTTCGGCCAGGAATTCCCCTTTTATTTCTGCATCCGGATTGATCTGGAAAGCATACGGGCTAACCGCCGCCAGGCCGTTTTCGGAACTCACCGGAGATATGAAGGGGAAATATTCATAACGGGAAAGCAAAGCCAGCGTCGCGTTTTCGTCGTTGTCCAACGGGCCCAGCACGGCCAACGGTTGTTTTCGCTTGAGGACCGGCATCGTATTCTGCAAGGTAGACAAAACATCCGATGATAATGCCAATGTATCTATCCGCACCGCCTTCTCAGGATTTCGCGAAGCCATTTCATATGCCGCATAATAGAACCCCTGCGCAATGGCATCACTCACGCTTTTGGAAGCAGGCTGGGTAGATTTCAGAATCAGCAGGCTGTTTCCGCTCACGTTGGCGCCGGAGTTAGAAGCGATCAGATCTCGGGCCATATCGGCATATAAATTATAGGGATTCTTTTGAATAAAATTTTGCAGCCTTTGCAGTCCTTCCTGCTGGTGTCCGGCCTCCATCAGGCGCTGAGCCTGAATGATTTCGATGATACCGTTAAACGTATCATCAGAGTATTCGCGGTTCAGGCGGGAGATTTCACTATCGCTCATATAAGCGCGGATGGTGTTAAAAACATAAACACCCGCCTTGTCTCTCAGTCTCGCATCGCTTTTATTATTGATGATCCACATCCACTGATTTACCGCATCGGGATAATTCTTCTGTTTAAAAAAGATTTCACCTTTCAGAAAATGTATATCATCCAGATAGGAGCTGTTGTCATACAACTGAACAAAATTATCGCACACAATTGTTGCCAGCTTATAATCATCAAGTTTATAATATGACTTGGCGAGCATTAATTTTGTAGCGGTAATGAAGCGCGAATCAGGACTTTTTTTAAGGAGTTGGAGGAAGGTTTTTTGAGCATCCAGATATTTGTCCTGCTTATAGAAATTTATACCTTTCCGGAAAATAAGAGAGTCAGAATTCTGAGCCAAAATCATCTGACCGGTAATCAACATAAAAACCAGGCTCAGCAAAATCATTTTCATTTTCAAGAACAAATCCTCCGCGTTTCCTTACATTTAAACATATTCAGGCTGTCAATTTAAAATATTGGCAAATGAATGTCAACTTGAGATATTTTGAATAATAATTCTAATAGAATTCAGAAATATTTCAGATCGGTCCGGGGAATGACAACGAATCCATCGCGCCAATCCCCCAGCGCTATGGTCTGCCCTTTTTCTTTCAGGAAGATAGTATAGGCGGCCATCACCGCGTCCAGTTCATCATGGGTATAGTTCTGCTCTTTTTGCGGAAATTTTAGCCCCTCTTTTTTTAATTTTTGCCGGAGCATTTTTCGGTTTTGTGAGGTTTGTTTTTTCCCAACCAGATCCGGAAACAAAATCCTGCGTGAGGCATGGGGAAAAACCTCCGCCGTCCTGTATCCTTCCGCAGTGAGGAACTCATTTAATTTAAAGCAGCGGAGGGCCCAGCTTTTCGCAAAACTGTTTTTGGATGTGGTAAAACAGCGAAACCCGTTTTTATTCAGCAGAAACTCGCAATAGCGGCCTTTGAACGGAGTGGTTTGTTCATGGGGGCAGTCCCTCGAATTCTCCTCGAAACAGCATGGATGCAGCTCATGGGGAGGCTGCAAGGGTCCGTCGATTCCAACCCACCGGATTTCTTTTTGATATGGCAAAAGGAGCCGCAGCAGTTCTTCCCGGGCGTGCCATTTTCGTAATTCCAGAATATTTTTATCGGCATCCATTAAACAGAGGCCTGAAACATTTTCGGGCTTGGCGGAAGGATCAAGTCCGGCGAAAATCATGGAACTTCCTCAAATTGCCTGATCCATTCCATGCTCTCCGCGGCCTCCACAAAATTCCTTATTTCCATAATGACCGGTACAGATATCTGATTTTCTTTAAAAAAGGTTACATAATCGATGGTTCCCCGATTCATCCCCAAATGTTCGTCCTCTTTACCGTTGTTATTGTGGGCATGAATTTCCACCAAATGGGGGCGGATCTTTTGATAATAGGCATTCAAATCCAGCCCGTGAAGATAGGCATGAGCCGTGTCCAACAGGGCCCCCACATTGGGATGATTTACTCTTCCGAGAATTTCAAGATGGTTATTCCAATCAGCTATCATTAGCGTATTGCGGTTTGGCGGAGAATTTTCCAGTCCGATTTTGACATTCTTCTTCAATCCATAATCACCCAAAATTTTCAGGTTTTCAACCAGGTTGTTTTTAGCATTATCCAAAAGCGCCGGAATTCCGCTGGCATCACGATGCAGGTATCCTGCATGCACGACCATGACCTCCGCCCCCAATTCCCCCGAAAGATCTAGAAATTTCCGGTAGCATTCCATGTTGGCTTTCCGCAGATACGAATTGATGGTCGCCAGATTTATGTCGTAAAAGGTAGCATGCACGGTCACTTTCAACCCGGATTTTTCAATAATATCTTTAAAGAATTTCAGGTCGGAGGGTGTCAGATCTTCCGGAGAGAAAAACGGCCGCTCCCCGCGCATCTCGATATATTCAATGGGATAACGGGGCGCCAGATCACTAATAGCCGCGAATTCTTTTCTATCCTCAAAAAAACAGGTGATTCCCCACTTCATTGATAGCTTCCTTTCCTGATTAGCAAAAACATGATATTCTCCAAGAGCCTGCTAGCCACAATTTCCAAAACAATATCAGATTAACATACAGAAGTATTCTGCTCTCCGTAGCTTTCAAATAAACCGATTTTTTGCGGTGAATCAAAGCTGGTTTCATTTTTCGCCGGTTAGTTTTATGGGATCCAAAAGATCGTCCATCTTTTCGCTGGGAAGGATATTCTTTTCAATGACCAGGTCACGGATGGACTCCCCTTTTGCCAGCGCTTCTTTGATCAGCTTCGCAGTTTTCAGGTAGCCGATTTGCGGATTTAAAACGGTTCCCAGTGCTGCCGACCGATGCATGTAATCATTGCATCGCTTTTCATTGGCGGTAATCCCTGCCACACATTTCTCTATGAAAACCGGGAGATAGTTAATCAGCATACGGAAACTCTGCAAAAGATTGTGTACCATGAGCGGCATCATGACATTCAACTCCAGTTGTCCGGCCTGAATTGCCATGGTCATGGCGGTGTCATTCCCGATAATCTGGAAACAGATCATATTCAGGCATTCGGCCATCACCGGATTAACCTTGGCCGGCATAATTGATGAGCCCGGCTGAACCGTGGGCAGCACAATTTCCGCCAGCCCCGTCGCAGGGCCGGAGGTGAGCAGCCGCAGATCGTTGGCAATCCGGATCAACTCCAGAGAAAGGCTGCGGAGGCCTGCCGACATGGCACCCAATCCCTGACGGCTCTGCATGGCTTCGCGAAGGTCCGGCGCTGCTCGAAATTCCAATCCGGTAATTTTCGATAATTCTTTTACGACCTCTGCCTGGTATCCCTCCGGCGCATTCAGACCGGTGCCGCCCGCTGTTCCGCCGATCGGCAATTCAAGTAATTCATTCGCTGCGGATTCCATAATGCGAATTGATCTTTTAATCGCCTGACCATAGGCGCGGAATTCCTGGCCCAGTCTCACCGGAACTGCATCCTGCAAATGGGTTCTTCCGGATTTCAGGATATGATGGAATTTTTTCCCGCGCTCTTCAAAAGAGCCGGCAAGGCTTTCCAGTATGGGACGCAGGTCTTGCCATAATTCCAGCACCGCCAGATGTATGGCAGTGGGGAACGTGTCATTGGTGGATTGTCCGTGATTAACAAGATCATTGGGGCTGACATATTTGTAATTGCCCCGCTCTTTGCCCAGTATTTCCAGGGCCCGGTTGGCGATAACCTCGTTCACATTCATATGAAAACTGGTGCCTGCCCCGGCCTGAAAAACATCCACAACAAACTGGTCATTGAATTGACCCTCAACAACCTCGCCTGCGGCCTGATCAATCGCCCGGGCCCGTTCATCATCTATTCTGCCCAATTTATGATTTACTTTGCAGGCAGCTTTCTTGATCCGCCCATATGCTTTGATAAAAACAGGATCTTCATGATAACCGCTGACCGGGAAATTTTCCACCGCCCGCAATGTCTGTATTCCAAAATAGGCTTCCGACGGCACCTCCCGGTCGCCAAGGGAATCATGCTCTGTTCTGCTTTTAACCTTATCCATAAACCCCTCCTCCAAATTGATTGTTCAAAAAGTTCTATTTCCCGGGTCCTATAGTTAATTAAAGGAGGAATTATTGAAACAGTTCCTGTGCAGACCGGGAAATAAATCCGCAAATCGCCCAAAAAAATAACAGGAGAATGAAAGGAAAGAGAATACCCCCTCTCCGCAAAAATGTGAAAAGGGGGTATTAGGGGTGCTTCAAATTATATGGCGCAGTCGAATATCCTGCCGTCAATTACCTGAGCCTGATCAGTTTAAATGCCAATCGGACTGGGTGTTTCATGCAAATATTTTCGCTTCCTTATTTAAAATTCTTTCTTAAGTATCAATAAACAAAATTTTTAAAATAGCTATCCAATGGATTCAAAATATCTATTCGGAAATTATACTATTTTTCCCATTGTTCCTTATATTTCTCAAACTGATTTCGAATCGATTGTTTCTTCTCATGGAGAAGGTCCGAGTTGCGGACAGAATTCAGTTTCTTCTCAAATCTTTCTTCCAGCGTCGGCAGCAGCTCGGCTTTAATCAGGATAAGCAATTCCTTTTTAATGAGACTCCTCTGATTATACCCGAAAACATATCGCAAGCCAAAGAACCACCAGGGTAAATCCTTCAGGAAAGGAATCCCCTGCCTGTCCGAGGATTGTTCTTCAATATTCAGCCCGCCGATAATGGTTTCTTCGCCATCCAGCAGCAGCACAGTTGTTTGAGCAGACGACTTCTTAATTTCCAGGCCGGCCTGACTGGTTGCCGCATTACTCCGTTCAATATCCAGATCAAGATTGATGAAATCGATAGAATCATGCTGAATGACCATCGGCTTGACTTTGATGATAGAGCCTGTCGAATAAAACTGGGTGATTGTGTTTCCCGCAAAATCCTTCAGGGTAACCGAGATATCGCTTCCCACCTGAATACGGCCTTCTTGTTCAGACTTGACGGTCACCTGGGGGCTGGCAATGATTTCACCAAGCTGATCACTCTCCAGGGCCTTAAAGACGGCCAGGATATTTCCGAACTTAAGATTTGGTTCCACATCCACTTCGAACAGACCGGTCTTTTCATCAACCGCAGACAGCCGGGCATCCAGGTTCAGATCCTTCCCCCGGAAAATATTCCAGCTCATACCTGCCTGGCGGAGCTTGGTGGTATTGGTTTCGAAGAAGATTGCCGATATGACCACTTCCCGCGTATTAAAGGTTGCAATGACTTTTTTCTCCTCTTCGCTTAAACCCTCTGCGTTCTGGGAAAATGGAACAATCTTAATATAGTCTGGATATTCTTCATACCAGAGGTTGTTCTTCCTCAGTATCAATTCCAGGGCATCGAACCATTGCATTTTGTCGATATCTTCGCCGATGGGGAAGTTCTTTCCATCCGGTTCCACAATGGGCTTTTTCAGATATTTTTTGCTGAGATCATTGAAAACCAGCAAAGCCTGATTAAAGGGCATCGTTTTCGACAGGGAAACAATTTCATCCGGTGCAGCATAGGTTTTACGCAGATCACGCGGAATCTTATTCTGGGCCGGCATCAGGCTGATGGCAACCATTACCATAACGAGTGCTAACAGATAGATCTTCGCTTTCATTTTGACTCTTTCATTTAATTTGATTCGTTAAACCTGAGATTCAATGTAAACTTTTCGACAATGCCGCCTTTATTGAGTATAAAGTCCACTTCATTTTTTTCGACCTTGATTTTGCTGCAATATCCCAGATATACCCGGTCGCCTTCCTGCAGGATATGAACTTTCCCCTGGTTGTCGGCAATCATCGCCTTATTCGGCATGACAGCCTTGAGTTCAGCGCGTTCCACTTCCAACAGGTCATCCGAGTTTGCCGGAATGTTCGCATAAATATTGGGATAGAAGGGATTCGAAACATATTTCACAGACACATTATCCAGAGTGCGGTGAATTTTGGGTAATTTGTCCACATCTGCATACAGGGCCCAGAGTTCAATCTCAAAGGGAACGACCACCTGGTTCTTTCCGGTATCCTTGTCCTTCGTTTCCACCAGCTTTAGGTTTATTTTGTTGATCCTGTAAAATTCCGGACCCCTCTCGATGTAGGAAACAAATTTGAATATCTTGTCGAAATTCCCTTCGCCTTTGACACTGTACATATTGTAATGAAAATCTTTTTCATCTTTCGTGCCGGTATAGAGAAGATCAAATTCCAGCAGACCGGAATAATTCAAAATATTATTCAGGTAATTATAGGTGGCCGCCGGGGTCACTGAAGGGACAATTCGTTTATCGAGGTTGGCCAGTCTTTTTTCCTGGTTCTTGATCATATCCTCTAACTTATAATATTCATCCTGAATTCCATCCAGCGCTGAGATCTGCTTCTTGAGAGAGGTTATGCTTTTATTCACTTTTTTCATCTTTCCCGGAAAATGCAAAAAGATAAAATAGCCGCTGACCAAGGATACAAGCAGGCAGAAGCTGCCCAGAACGATAATATTTCTCATTTTATATGACACAGAATTACCTCCCCATCACTATTCGGATGGCAACTTGGCTTCAAGTTCAAAATTATATACTCTTTTATCACGGATATCCTGAACCAGTACCTTATCTAAATCGCCGCCGCCAATTGCATTGGAAAATTGCGGTATCCGGTTTCGAAAGAGCGAAAATCCGCGTAATGTTACAGCTTCGTTCGATTTTGAGGTCATGTCCGTGAGCCACAGGTTACCGGTTCGGCTGGTAACACGGTCCAGCTTGTAAAGAAAATCATTCCATTTATTTCGACCGATTGACATGGCATCCAGCACCTTAAAAGCGTTCTCATATTTTGATAATCGGGCCCTTTGGGCATTAACTTTAGCTTCAATTTCCTGAAGCCCGGCCAGCTCTGTCTTGTAATTCTGTTCACTGACCTTTAATTGAGTGAGTGCTTCAATCTGCTGGCTAATCTTTTGGGTAGAGTAAAACGAAATGGCCGGGAGAAGAAAAAGCAGCGTCCAGCCGATCAAACCCAGCTTGAACCTCTTTTGTCCTTCTCGAATTTTCATCGGCAATAAATTTACATCATAAAAATATTCTTCACTATCATTCAGAATTCTCCATGCCGTCCCAATGGCCACCGCAAACCTGGAAGCCAACGGCTCATTTCCAATAACATCCAGATTATTGAGTCTAAGATAATCAACATTAATTTCCTCAGACAGCTTGCTTTCAAGATATCCTTTAAGTCCAACCTCAAAAGCTTCACCAGTCAGCAGGACATTATGAATCTTGGGAAGATTGAGATTATCCTGCTCCAGCAGAATGCGGCTGAAGATTGTATTGGTAATATTTTCCGAATCCAGGCCCGCGCCGATGATATAAGAAATATTGTATATCTCATTTCCCTTGAGGAAGATCAGGCGGCTGAATTCATTTCCCATGTAGACAATAACGGTGATATCTTCTTCGTCAAAATCATAATTCGCGTTCACCAGATTGACAATTGCGGTTTCACCGCTTTCAATCAGCGAAATTTTGGGAATGCGCACATCTTTCTCGGACCGCAGATAGTCCAGGATGTTCAGGATATTGACTTCTTTGTCCCGGACCAGGCCCATCAATCTGCCGTCCTTCAATTTCACCACATGCAGGGCGTCCGGATAAATCGTTTCACCATTCTGGCGTTCCCGTACCAGATCTTCCAGAATCTTCTGCGTCAGTTTTTTTCCTTCCAAACCCCAGTCGCTGCCATAATAGCTGTAATAGATCTGCGGTTCGGCCAGACTGATCGCCAGCTTATTCTTTTTGTTCGGATACTTTTTGAGCAAAGTGCGCAGTATTTCTGCATTGTCCCTGGCATCGGAAGTCGTATCGGTATCATCCCAATGAACATTGGCGATATCATCCGAAATATCAAGCGGGGCCATATCCTCCTGACTATCGGTGAATACTTCCGATAAGACCTCCTCCTCCACTTTAACATTTTCCATCGATTTCTGCATTTTTACAATTTGAGCGTCGATCAGTTTGACTCTCTTCTTGTGAACGGCCAGACACGCCGCATGCAGATACTGCCCCTCTACAAACAGGCCTATGGCTAATTTTCCTGTAAATTCCCTGTCATCTGTCATTTTATTACCCTACTTTTAAACTATTTTGAGTAATTGTTTTATTCTTCGTTTATTATTGGCATAGTTTACAGCATTGGTTGCCGAAATTTTCTTCTCGAAATACATGCGCGCCAGATCCTGTTCGATAGTCGCCATGCCGTATTTCTGGCCCTCGCTGATCATCTGGTATATTTCATTGGTATTGTTGTTTTTGATGGCGGCCCGAATTGACGGCGTCATCAACATGACTTCCTTGGTCAGCGTTACCTTTCCATTCAGCGTGGGTACCAGCTTTTGCGAGATGACACACCGCAGAATATCAGCCAGCCGGTTTCGCACCCGCTCCTGTTCAATGGAAGGAACTTCACCGATAATACGCTCGATGCTCTCTACCGCGGAGGAAGTATGCAATGTGGAGAATACTTTATGACCGCTGTCCGCGACTTCCAGCGCGGCCATGATAGTTTCCGGATCCCTCATTTCACCAATGATGATAATATCCGGGTCCTGGCGGAGCGCTTCTATGGTCCCGTTTTTGAACGAAGTAGTATCCCGCCCGACTTCCCGATGACGAACGATGCATTTTTTGGCCTCATGCACAAACTCAATCGGGGAGGCAATGATAATAATATGACCGTTCACGCTGCGGTTATTCAGATCGACAATGGCATCCATTGTAGTACTCTTGCCCGAACCGGTGATGCCGGTAATCAAAATCAGGCCTTCTTTTGTGTAAGCCAGGCTCAATGTCTGCGTAACGGCCGGACTGAAACCGTACTCATCATAATTTCTGGTTCTGGTCCGGATAGCGCGCATGTTGAGTGACAACGCATTCAAATCGAAAGCGATGTTCGCCCTGTTACGATACAGCACTCCTTCGCCATCGGTAAAGGTATAAGAAAAATCAACATTCCGGTTTTCGTAGAGCATCTGTTTTTGCCGGTCCAGCAGAACGCTCTGGATCAGAATATCAAATTCGGTCAGTTCAAAGGTGCCAAGTTCCTGAACGGGCTTCTTCTCCCCGTTTACCCGTAACCAGACCATTTTTTTGGTGCCCAATCCACCGATATCGATATCGGACGCATCCACTCTCCGCATTTCAGAAAGAAAGGTGTTGATCAGTTTCCGCAGAATAATCCTTTTATCGTTCTGAAGAGTTCGCAGCACTTCATTTCCGATAAACATCTGCTTCTCCAGACTGAAGAGCGTATTGGGAATCTGCCCCATTAGATCGTGCAGAAGTTTTTTTCCTTCCAGAATCATTTGCTTATCCAGTGCCATAATACCTCAAAATTCCTTTTTATTCCCACCATGAAACCAGCCGCAACGACCGCAAAAACGGATAGTAAGGAGGCGCCATGTATTCCAGTCTCTTATCGTAGCGGTAATATTTGTTAAATCCATGAGTAATTGAGCCCGACCAGGAACTGAAAGTACCCACACCACCTCTCTTATTCTGCACAATACTGCCGGTAAAGTCTATTTTCCCTGAAATCGGCCGGGTTGAAAAATTCTCTGCTGTAAAAGATCCATCCATGGCCATGATGCAGGATTGGATAGTTACATCATTATTGTTCATGCCATTTTCTGATATTACTACATTCTGCTTGGCTACTAATCCCAGAAGATCATTAGAATTGGGATTTGTGTTGGGATCATCCGCATACACAATATCGTCATCGATCCATAGGTTTTGATTCGAATAAATAGTTAGCTGACCGTTAAAGACTCCTTTCACCCGGACATCCATAGAAGAATAGATAACTCCAGTCGGAGCAATATCAGTTATTGCTACAGTATCCGGCGCACTGCCATCCACGGTCCGGATTACATCTCCATTCGCTAAAAATTCGAAACTTGTCTCTTTATCATAAATACATTTTGTATTGGGAGCCGCTGTGCCATTTGCGGCATTCGCCGCATTAATAAGATATGACAGATCGGTGGGAATATCATTTTTTATCCCGACTTCCCATCCGCCGTAAAATTTTGCAAGATTCTTGTCTGCCCCCGATTTTCTGGCCGGATTGGGTGCAATCCCTTTAAACGCCGTCACCTTCCCATAAAAAACCGGATCGCCGTTGGTATTCAAAACCGTATTAGTATGGATTGGTCCCCACACAGTGTCGCCGCCAATCCAGTAGACCCCGTTTTCATTGTTGGTAAACCAAAAATATTTTGACAGGGACATCTTATAAGAGAAATTCGCCATCACTGAATCCTGCACCAGCATCAGCGAGTTGTGGTTAGCCCAATATTCATCTTCGAAGACATAACCACGCGATTTTGCCTTCACCTGAATAGTATCAAGATTCAATGGGAAGATGGATACATTTGTGGTACAGCCATTTGCCACCATCGTAAAATTATCTGAAGTGTCTGCACTGGACCAGAGCTGATTAATAGCATAATTGATGCTGCTAATTGCACTTTCGTGGACCACCGCCTTGGAGTAATAAGTATTAAAATTGTCCGAGGATGACATTACCGCCCGGTTCATCTTTCTTTCATAGGTTGCAAAAGCCAATATAAATCCGAGGATAACCAATACACTGCCTTTTCCAAACATAAAATTACCCTCTCGTTATCGTTTTAAGTTTCTTGAAACTAATCTTGTCTGGCGCCAGTAGGAAGCACGCAGAAGCCGTCGCAATTCCTGCTTTCGATATTCGACTTCATCCGCAGACGTGCCCCCGGAAAACATCTCAGGGCTCAGGACAATTCGCGGATCAAAGGCCGTCAGTGTCACTTCCACCATTTTGGTGGCTTGCTTGATTGGCACCGGATCACCAATCTGGTCCAGATACCTGAATACATCCTGATTCCCGATCTTGCCGATAATCAAGCTACGCGGACTTTCATTCACTATTTTTATGGTACGCCGAATATCGTAAATGGTGACCGAAGTATCTGTAAAATTAATGGTTTCAAATGGAGTAATTGAATAGTCAATGGTATCCGCAATATTGTCGGAAAATCCGGAAACCGATAGATTGCACTGGGCATTTTTGTTGAGATGAGCAAGGAACTTGAAATGGTTCGGTTGCGCAATTTGCACGATGTTGCCCTGCAGAGCTTCCGGAACCTCAAATCCCATTTTTCGCAGGTCATATTGCATCGTATTTGAAACATTGGTGAGGTTCATCTGGGTGATTGCATCCGCGTTGTAATTCAGGAATGCCTGCGTGCCATTGTCTGAAGCGGTAAACGACATGATCAGCAGAAATCCCCCGATGAACATGGCGGTGATAATATCAAGTATGACAGACATTTAAAATTCCCCGAATTAATTATAGAACCAATAACTGTGAACAAAACTCACCCGCAGGGTATCGCGTATTTTCTCCCCGTTTGCAAAACGATATAGAAGCGGATCGGTGTAGCCGTCGGTAATGGAGATGGTCATCCGCTTGTGATATTCGCGCTGAGAGGATGCTACAAATTTATCACCCACCAGTTTCACATAGTCTATGTTATAAGTAACATTGTAGATGACGCCGCTTCTCCCTGTGTCCGGTTCGGTAATCCCATCGAAATCATCAAAATCGTCGACATATCCGTCATCATTCGAATCAAAGCCCAGGTGAGAAGGATTTACAAAATCACTCAGATTTTTTTCACTTGTGGTATCAGTAGAGGCCTCATCAAAAAAATATTGGGATGCCAGCTCGATGCGGGATGTCAAAATTGAGAGCGCTTCCAGCCGGTAGCGGCTCTGTGCAAGGGTGATATCACTCTCTCCGATAAATTTGTTTAAATTCAATATGGCAACCGAGAGCAAAATTAGCGAACCGAATGTTATGATTGTTTGCCCCGAATTCATATTTTCCCCGATACACGTTTAATCATCTGTTGTGGCAAAGGCCACTTCCTCTAATGTGGAAAGTCCCTGCTTAATTCTTTCCCGGCCGGCTGCGCGCAGGGTCAGCATTCCCTGTTGTATTGCCTGGTTCCGTATGGATTCTTCATCGATTTCCTTGCCGGTTTTGAAAATCAGGTTCCGGATCTCCTTGCTGAAATATAATGCCTCGTGAATCGCCACCCGTCCCTTATAGCCGCCGTGGCATCTGCTGCAACCAACCGCTTCGTAAAACACTGTGCTTTTGATTTCCTCAGGAGTAAATCCAAGGTTCAGAGGGACTTGTGGGTTCAGGTCCTTGATGGGCCGTTTGCACTTGTCACAAAGCTTCCGGATTAGCCGCTGGGCGATGATGATATTGATAGCGTAGGCAATCAGGAATGTCTCAATTCCCATTTTATAGAGCCGCGATACGGCACTTGGCGCGTCGTTGGTATGAAGGGTGGAAAAAGTCAAGTGACCCGTATTGGCCAGTTTGATGGCTGTTTCCGCCGTTTCCTTATCACGAATTTCACCCACCATCACCACATCGGGATCGTGTCGCAGGATGGCCCGCAAAGCCCGCTCAAAGTCATTTTTTATGCCGATCTTCAACTGGCGGGCACCGGGAATGATATATTCCACCGGGTCTTCAACAGTCAGTACATTGATTTCGGGATTTATGATATAACTCAGTGCCGCTATCAGAGAGGTCGATTTACCGCTTCCAGTTGGCCCTGTCACGATGACCATTCCCTGGGGCTTGGATATCGCTTTTATGAAAAATTCCTTGGATTTCCCCTGCAATCCTAATTTGTCCAGATCCGTGATAACCTTCCGGTCATCCAGAATCCGGATAACGATACTCTCCAGCTTGAATTCGAATTCACGGCCCACAATAGGGATGACCGATACGCGATAGCGGATCATGTGTCCGTCAATTTTGCGCTGAATAAATCCATCCTGGGACATTTCCCGCTCGAAACGGTCTATATTTTTGGACCGGTCTTTCACTACCGCCGCCAACGCTTCGGGTCTTACCCCATCCTGGGTGTGCCACAGCTGAAGTTTACCGTCAATTCTGAAATGAATGTCCGAGGTTTTCAGGTTTCGGGGTATGACGTGAATATCACTGGCGCTTCTCCGCACGGCTTCAATGAGCATTCCTTCCACCAGATTCACCAGCAGGCTCTTATTGATTTCCGCATCAATGGCGGCTTCATCCAGTGAAGCCTCTTCGCTCTCTGCGCCGTCAATTTCCAGGGACATGTCTTCCAGAACCTTCAGATACTCATTTTCTTCGGGAGCGATTGTATCCAGCAGCCATTGCAAATCTTTAATCTTTACGTAACAGACCTCATAGCGCTTCGCGCCGATTGCCCGGGCAATCACCGGTATACTGGTGCTGGTGGGATCGCCTGCAAGGAAGATGACTTTGTAGGGGCGGTATTCATCATATTTGTAGACGATGATTTTCTCTTTCCTCATTACTTCTCGTAATGATTCAGGAAGAGGTTCCATCATTTTGCGAATAAAATCAATCCGGTTTTGGGAAATCTTTTCATTTCGGATAAATACTTCCCGGAAACCATACAACTCGGTAACTTCGCCAAAAACAGTATCATGGTCAATATTGAAGTCATTGACCAGAATCTGCGCCAGACTCCGCCTTTTGCTGGACTCATCCTGTTCCTTGACCTTGAGTGCCTTCTCAAGTATCTGGAAATCCACAATCCCCTTCTTGTAAAGGGTAATTCCCAGGCGATCATTGACATCCAGGGAAAGCGAAGTTTTCTTTCGTGAAGTCACGTTTTCATTCATCCATGAGTCCTTTAATTCCTGGCTTCCATAGAACGATTTACCCAATCGGTGATTTGGGGCTCACCATGGCTGTTTCCGAAGATACCAGCGTCAGAGCAGTCATCACGATCATGATGATCATCGCGATGCCCAACTGCACAAAATCCACGGCGTTCTTTAACTTGTATACGGTTTCTTTTTCATAGTAATTGGCGATTTGCATAGCGGTCGTTTTCACCGTCCCGGTTTCGGCACCGGAGTGAAACCGCGATAATGCTGTTTTTGTGAAAATGCCCGTCGCTTCAAAAGATTCTACTAATCCTTTCCCCTTACTCAGCATCATGGGGATCGCGATTGTCTTGATCTGATCTTCAAAGTATTTGTTACCGGTGGCTTCGGCTGCCAGCTTTATGGCATCCACATTTTCTCCCGAGCCGCTGTAAAGGGAATAAAATACACGGCAGAATATTTCAATCACCGTCTTATGGACCAGCGATCCGATCATGGGCACCTTAAATATGTATTTATCCTTCATAAATTTGCCTTTAGGGGTCCTGATATAATAAGCGATGCCGCCAAAAATGCCCACAAATCCTACGGTCATGAATACCATATTATTAAGTAAAAAGTCGCTGAACTGAAGCGTCGCTGTTGTCATGGGAGGCAACTCACTGCCCAGTTTCAGGAACAATTTTGCCGTTTCCGGAAAGATATAGGCCACATAAAACACAACCGCTCCGAATAATACCAGCAGAGTAAACATCGGCATAATCAGCGCGCTTCGCAGATTTTTCTTGAATTCCGCATTCCGTTCCAGGAACTTTGCGGTGCTTTCGTACACATCTGTCATGTTGCCGCTTTTTGAAGCTAATCCCAGCATTCGCGCTGTAAACTTGCCCAATGCTCTTTCCTGCTTAATGAAGGCCTCCTCGCTGTCCTTTCCCTGGCGAAGGTCATTATTGATCTCCTTTATGGCTTCTTTTAAGGCGGGATTAGGAATATCATTCCCCAGTAATTGAAGAACTTCATTAAACGGCAATTTTTCGCGAAGCAAATCTGCGCTCAAACGGACAAATGTCACTACCTCTGTTGTTGGCGGTTTGAGATTCAGGCTCAAAAGCTTTGGCTGGACGCTGATAACTTTATACCCCAGCTTTTCCAGGGCCTGTCTGACCTCCGCTTTATTAAAAGCCTTCTGCTCGCCTGAGGTCGGCTTTTCGTCGTTCTTCTGAACCTTATACATGAAGATCTTTCGCTTCTGAATGCGATTGATTTTCACACTGTGCTGATCGGACAGCTTGCGGATTTTTTTCTTGGCATCCGCCATATTGTCGGCCGTGATAATTCCCTGCACCGAACGGCCGTTAACTGTTGATCCTTCAAATCTGTAATCCGGCATGGCAAACTGATCTCTTTTGGATATAAAGGGCGGAGCAGTTCAGCTCATACTCCGCCCAACTGTTTTAAGATTTAGTTTACAATTTGTGTGGCAATTCCTGTCGCTGAAACACCACAGCAAGCCTTGACAGGATTGGTGCCATCATCACCAATTTCCTTACCCCAGGCAACAATATAGATTGAATCTGAGGTTACACTTGAAAGTCTTGTATTGCCTGTTACAGGTGCCGGAATACCATCGGGAGTTGTCTGCTCTGCCGTAAAAAGGCGGAAACTTCCGTTACCGTTGGCGGTATCCAACCGGCCAAGTGCAAAACCGTTGAAAGTCTGTGCACCGCCGCCCAGTTCAGTCGGCGTACGATAGTAGCGCTGCGCTTTGGCTGCCAGGTTCGCCAGATCGCCGATCATGGCCTGCCGGTTGGTATCCACGGCACTGCTCTGGAACATGTTGACTCCAACCGCAATGGCGATACCAACGATGATGATACCTAAAACGATGAGCAATAATTGCTGCTGACCCATAATAAATCCTCCTTAAATTAATAAATTAGTTTGATTTGGTTATGAATGTTAATGATGGCTATTCTATAACAGGGGACATTTCATTTGATACCTCCTTGTTCAAATTGTATTATTCATACCCCATTTACTGTTCAAAAATCTTCAACTTTGATGCCAAAACACGTAACTTAATAAATTATATATAATTAGCAAATTTTGGTGGATCGCCGGAACTCCATATTGTTGACTCATTTTTCATCATTTTAACGAAAAGTTGGACAGTTGATGAGTTACAGGATTGATAATATCGGAGGGAGATACCTGTGAATCCGGCTGCAGAAAAGCTAAAATGTGCCGCAATTTTCGCAATAACCTGATGACGAGTCATAAACAAAACAGCCCCGAATTGCTAAAAATCCGGGGCCGATGGCGAATAGAAATATTTTGATTTATTTACAGGAATACGATGAGAAACCCAATAATGCTCACAGCGATACAGTATACGCCAAACCATTCCAATTTTTGTTTGCGAATCACATTAAGCAGCCAGATAATAGCAAAATATCCCGAGATTGCGGCTGCAAGCGTTGCGAATATCAGATCATGCAGATGCGAGCTGGTTTGCGGCACCTCCAGCAAATCCTTGAATTTGAGCAGGGTTGCCCCGAAAATCACCGGGGTTGATAATATGAATGAAAATTTAGCCGCCAGATCCCGGCGAATGCCCAACCATAAGCCGGTTACGATTGTTGAACCGGAACGGGAGATACCCGGAATGATGGCAAAGGCCTGCGCAATCCCGATAAGAAAGGAATGAGATCCATTCATATCATCCCGTTTTTGTGACGTGTAACGGGAGCTCCATAAAATAAGTCCCGTGACAAACAGCATGAAAAGCACCAGTGTGTGACTTTCAAAAAGCTTTTCGATATCATTCTCGAACAGGAGTCCGATGACCGCCGCCGGAATCGAACCCAGAATGATGTATATATCAAACAACGCATATTCACGCCTTTCACCTTTTATTTTGCCTCCCGGCAGGCGGAACATATCCGGTATGGCAACAAACATTTTGGCGATATCCCTCCGAAATGCCCACACCACCGCCAGCAGTGTTCCAAAATGGACGAATACCTCGAACGCCAGGCCGCCTTCTTTGAACTTCAAAATTTCCTCAGCCAGAACCAGATGCCCGGAACTGCTGATGGGCAAAAATTCGGATAATCCCTGCACAATTCCCAGAATAATAGCCTTTAATAAATCCACTGCGCCTCCTTGTCACCATATATTGAATCTATGAACCTGATTACTTTTTGAATTCATTCTTCATTCCAACAAAGCAAATGAATATAAGGAATTCTTATTTTAAGGGAGACAACATAATAAAAAAGCGGGGCAATCATGTTGTCCCGCTCATAAATCCGGAATATGAAAATTTTAGTATAAATCTTCATAGTTCGGATACGATCATTTTAACCGACTAGTGTGATCTGGATATCGGGGCTAAAAATCCTCACTCCAATAGTGAATACATTATGGTAAAAGAAATGGAATCAATTGTTCGTTTGCTTCATCAAATAACGAAAATCTGACCGGAAGATGTATATATTCAAAATTTTGTTTTGCCTGGACCCGTC
>JARRQT010000025.1:0-18736 GCA_037381445.1 Calditrichia bacterium | reverse complement strand
ATTCCCGGGAATGAAGCGGGTTTCGGATACCGGCGGGCCGATAATCTGCAGGACAAAATAATGCTGGGATGTAGTCTGGAAATGCTGAACGGTTCGCGTTCCATCCTAGAAAAGGCCCGCCAGGAATATCTCGCCCGGCGGTCGGCCCGGCAGCCGCTGGATTACGGTTCCTGCGGCAGTGTATTCAAAAGGCCGCCCGGGAATTATGCCGGCACCCTCATCGAACAGGCAGGGTGCAAAGGCATGCAGGTGGGCGGGGCAATGGTTTCCCCGAAACATGCGAATTTTATCGTCAATTATGAAAATGCCACGGCAAATGATATTTACGAATTGATCGGGAAAGTGCAGCGGAAGGTCTTCAGCCGGTTCAGAATATGGCTGGAATTGGAAGTAAAACTGGTTGGTTTTTCGGAGGAGGAAGAACGCAGCGTGAGGGAAGTGCATGAATAGACAATACCGCCTTGCAGAGAGAAAACCAAAGGAGAAACCGCCGTTTCCGTCTCCTGCATTTGTCTTTTCACTCATTGTAATATTTGCCGTGGGATACGGTTTTTATTGCTTCGGCCACTATCTGGCAAAGGACAGCCAGATGTTCCGGCTGAAAAAGGTGGTTGTGCAGGGCAACCGGTTTGTGGATAAAGAAGATATTCTAAAACTGGCCGATTTAAAAACGGGCGTCAGGTTGTTTCAGGTTATCCCCGATTCGGTCGCCGGGCAAGTACTGAAGAACCCGTATCTGCAGGGAGTAAGTGTCAGCCGGTCTATTCCGTCTACCGTTATCATTACGGTTCAGGAAAGAAAACCCGTTGCTTATCTGGTTGACAAAGACATCTACATGATTGACGCCTACGGAATTATTCTTTTGAAAAAGACGCAGATGTCACTGGAAAACCTGCCTTTCATCACCGGCCTATCGGTAAGAAATCTTTTAAAGAACCGGCGGCCGCTGCTCGATGCCCTGGATCTGGTGGGGAAAATCCGCGAAGTGGATCAGAGCCTGTTTCAGTTTATCTCGGAAATCCATATGGATTCCGAAGAGGCTCCTTATCTTTATTTGATCCGCGGCGGGGCAACGGTAGAAATCGGAATGGATGGGATTTATGAGCGCCTGTTTCTGCTGAGTGAGTTCATAAAAAATTCTGCGATCCTCAATCAGCTGGAAAAGGTGAAGAATATAGATCTGAGGTATGCGGATCGCATTGTTGTGACCAGGAAAAGTTAGGATATAGCCTATGGAAAGCAAAATACTTACCGGATTGGACATCGGCACCACCAAGGTGTGTGCTGTTATTGTAAAAGAAGATATGGACGGAAGATTAAATGTTGTGGGAATTGGCAGCGCCCCCTCTCATGGACTGCGGAAGGGTGTGGTCGTTAATATCGACCAGACCGTGCAATCCATTCACCAGGCTATTACAGAAGCGGAAACAATGGCCGGCGTTGAAGTCGGCGGGGTGTATGTGGGCATCGCCGGTGATCATATCCGCAGCCTGAACAGCAAAGGCGTGGTGGGGGTCGCCCGCGACGATCACGAAATCACTCAGGGGGATGTGGAGCGCGCCGTGAATGCCGCCAAAGCACTGGCCCTGCCTATCGACCGTGAAATTATACATGTCATTCCCCAGGAATTTATTGTGGATGATCAGGACGGCATCCCGGATCCGGTGGGTCTCTCCGGCGTGCGGCTGGAGGTGGAGGTCCATGTGGTGACCGCGGCGGTGACTTCGGCGCAGAATATCGTGAAAAGCGTGCAGCGGGCGGGCTATCAGGTGGAAGAAATTGTTCTGGAACCGCTGGCCAGCAGTCTTGCCGTGCTGGATGATGATGAACGCAACCTGGGGGTGGCGTTGATAGATTTGGGAGGTGGAACTACTGATATCGCCATGTTCTTTGAAGGCCATATCCGCCATACTTCCGTGGTGGCGCTTGGCGGCCAGCATGTCACAAACGATATCGCCATAGGACTGCGCACCCCGCCCGAGCAGGCGGAGAGCATAAAAATAGATCACGGAAGTTCTCTTTCCTCCATGATTAAGCAAAATGAAACGCTTACCGTTCCAGGGGTAGGGGGAAGAGCGCCCCGCGTCATTTCACGCTCGGTGCTCATTGATATTATCCAGCCCCGCATGGAAGAAATCCTTAGCCTCACCTTCCGCGAAATGGAAAAATCGGACCTCATGAATCTGATGGCGGCGGGCGTGGTGATTACCGGCGGCGGGGCCATGCTGCCCGGCACGGTGGAACTGGCAGAGCAGATTTGGGGACTGCCGGTAAAACTGGGCGTGCCGAAGTATCTGGGCGGACTGACCGAGTCGGTTCGCAGCCCGATTTATGCCACCGCTGTGGGACTTACCCTCTATGGCGAGCGTTATCACGAAGGGCCAGCCTTCTATAAAAAGAGAACCGATAACCTTTGGGAAGATGTTCGTGAAAACATTTCCCGGTTTTTTAAAAGATTTTTTTAGAAAAATTTGAATATAAAAAATTATACCAACTGAGGAGGTACGTATGAGCATTTTATTAGACGAGAGTTTTGAAAAAAACGCCCGCATGAAGGTAATCGGAGTTGGTGGTGCAGGCGGAAATGCCATCAATACAATGGTGGAAGCAGGTTTGCAGGGTGTCGATTTTATTTCCATTAATACCGATGCCCAGGCGCTGGATCAAAATAAGGCGCAGCGGCGGATTCAAATCGGCAAGAAACTGACCCAGGGACTGGGCGCAGGGGCAAATCCCGAAATCGGGCGGCGTGCCATCGAAGAAGATAAGGAAGATATCATGGAAGCGCTCGCCGGTGCGGATATGGTCTTTGTGACTGCAGGAATGGGCGGCGGCACGGGAACCGGTGCAGCGCCTGTGGTTGCCGAAATCGCCAAGGACATGGGGGCCCTCACAGTTGGTATTGTCACAAAGCCGTTCCACTTCGAGGGTATGAAGCGCATGCAGAGGGCGGACCAGGGAATTGAGGAACTCCGGAAGAATGTGGATACGCTCATCGTCATTCCCAATCAGCGGCTGTTTGCGGTAGTCGATAAATCAACGCCGCTGCTGGATGCTTTCAAGGTGGCGGATGATGTCCTGCTTCATGCCACCAAGGGAATTTCGGACCTTATTGCTATTCCGGGTCTCATCAATCTTGATTTTGCAGATGTCCGTACGGTTATGGCGGAAATGGGACATGCCCTTATGGGTTCCGGTTTCGCAAGCGGCGAAGGCAAAGCCGTTCAGGCTGCCCAGCAGGCCATCAGCAGTCCGCTGCTGGAAGGCGTTTCCATACGCGGCGCGCAGGGTGTGCTGGTCAACATTACTGGTGGTGCGCAGATGACCCTGCACGAAATCAGCGAAGCCACCACTATTATTTATGAGGAAGCCGGAGATAAAGCAAATATCATCTTTGGGGCGGTGATCGATCCAAATCTGGATGATTCCATCTTCGTGACTGTTATCGCCACCGGCTTCGATGCGGAAAGCCGGCTGCATAATATGACCCGCAAAAATGAAGAGCCGGAGAAGGACAAACGCTATCTGGACCTCCCCACTTATATGCGGGACAAAGACAAACAGAAAACAGTCAACAGGACAATCTCAATGAACCAGGCTGCCCGCCGCGAAGAGAACACGGACCTGAAACTGCCGCTGGATGATATCGATATTCCCACATTTCTGCGGAAACAGATTGACTAGACACTCTTTCTGATTTCCCGGCGAAAGTTCGAACTTACTGCGTTATAACCCATCGGGGCGATTAGATCAATCGCCCTTTTTTATATCCTCAACGAAGCATTTCTAAGCAGCCGCCTCAGCAGCAAATCTTTTTTGGGCAGGCATAGAATATTACGCCTGAACATTCAATTTGGTATCCATGGACTAAATTTCTTTATAAAGTCCGTTTTGTCCGGGAATTACCTGTTGAGAAATCATAAATCATGTATTACATTTAAACCTGTCATTACCCGGAGGTCGTTTGATAGAAACGGAATTAAATCTTCAGCACCTGCTAAAACTACTGGATGATAACAGTTTGGAAATCCAGAAAATAGTGCGCAATACGATTCTGGAAAACAGTCTGGAAATCCTGCTGAAAAGACCGTTTTATCAAATGCAGGCGGATCCTGAGCTGCGTCCTTCCCTGGAAGAAATGCTGAATGAACTCCATTTTGACCTGATAAAAGATGCTTTCGGGAAACTGATTGAAACCAATCTTGAAGATATCGACCTGGAGAAAGCGGTGATGCTTCTGGCATACTGGAACGATCCCGATGTTGACGTTCCCTCATTTGTTAACCGTCTGGATCTTTACGCCGGGGAGATTGGCAACCACATGCCTGTCACCGGCCATCCCCTGGCATTTATTGATCATCTGAACTATTATATCTTCAAAAAATTTGGCTTCAAAGGAAATACCTCCGATTATTATAATCCCGACAACAGTTTTATTAACCGGGTGATGGAGACCAAAAAAGGTATTCCGATCACACTCTCCGTTATCTACATGCTTATTTCTCGGCGGCTGGAACTGTCTATCGCCGGCGTCCCCATGCCCGCGCATTTTATCGTAAAATTCGATAACGGAATGGACGAAATCTATATCGACCCGTTTTATGAAGGGAAGATCTACAGCCAGCAGGAGTGCCGGGAATATCTGAATCAGGCAAATAATCTGAACACCGCCTCGATTCTGGAAGGGTGCACCGATTACCAGATTATACTCCGTATGATGCGCAATATTGAGCTGGTGTATTCTTCCTACCAGGATGAGCCTCTAAAAAAATACTAGAGATATCAGTTGATTACCCAGGTGGATCAGTATTATCAATGAGTCAAAGGCGATTGCATAAAAGGTATTTCAGTGTGGCCGAAGCCATGCAGACCCTGCATATGTTTCATCCCATGATCGATGAAATGGTCAGGCTGACCAAATCGCTGTTGACGGCCGGCTACAATATTTTCAGTCACAAATATTTCGGCGGCACCAGTTTAAATAGCGCACAGAAACATCCCAGGGAACTCACTAAACTGGTGGAAATCCTGATGAAGCTGGATTCGGCAGGAATTTTGGTGAACGGGCTGGAGGAAGGGCTGGTGGATTTCCCGCATATCCGGAAAAACGGTGAAGAGGTCCATCTTTGCTTCAAAGCGGGAGAAGAGACCATAAAATTCTGGCATGTGGCCGAAGACGGATTCGCAGGCAGAAAGCCGCTTGATAAATTGTAAAAAAGAAATCAAAATAAAGGAAAAGTGCAATGAGCCCGAATTCTTACGATTATGATGTATTGGTGATAGGAAGCGGCCCCGGAGGCTACGTGGCAGCCATACGAGCTGCGCAAAAAGGTTTCAGGACAGCGGTGATAGAAAAAGATGCTCTCGGGGGGATCTGCCTCAACTGGGGATGCATCCCCTCCAAGGCGCTCCTGAAAAATGCGGAATTAATGCATCATTTTCAGCGGGCCGATGAGTTTGGTTTCAAGGTGTCCGACGTGTCCTTCGATTTTAAAAAAATCATCAAACGCAGCCGTGAAGTGGCGGACATCAACTCCAAAGGCGTTCAGTTTCTGTTTAAGAAGAATAAAATTGAGCATATTCCTGGAATCGGGAGTTTGAAGGATGAGCACACTGTTCTGGTTCAAAGTACTTCCGATAAAAAGGAAAAAACCGTAACCTCGGATAAAATTGTCATCGCCACCGGAGGGCGTGCCCGTGCATTTCCCGGGGTGGAATACGATGGCAAGAAAATCATCACCTACAAAGAGGCCATGTTACTGGACAAGCCGCCGAAAAGGATGATTGTCATCGGTGCGGGTGCTATTGGTGTGGAGTTTTCCTATTTTTACAATTCCTTCGGCACGGAAGTGCATCTCATCGAAATGCTTCCTCATATTCTTCCCATTGAGGACGCCGAAATTGCCGGACAACTGGAAAGGTCTTTCAAGAAACAGGGAATCAAGCCTTATATGGGCAGCAAGGTGGAAAAATTGCAGAAGACGAAGAATGGTGTCAAGGTTGTGGTTTCCGCCAAAGGGAAAGAAGCCGAAATTGAAGGTGATCTGGCGCTGGTGGCAATCGGTATCCTGGGAAATATTGAAAATCTGGGCCTGGAAGCGCTGGGAATCGAGACGGAGAAAAACTCAATCAAAGTTAATAAATTTTATCAAACCAAAGTTCCGAATATCTATGCCATCGGCGATGTTATTGGCGCCCCCTGGCTGGCCCACGTGGCTTCCCATGAAGGGATCACCGCAGTGGAGCACATGCACGGGGATAATCCTCCGCCCATGGATTACACGAATGTTCCCGGCTGCACCTATTGTCAGCCGCAGGTGGCTAGTCTCGGGCTGACGGAAGAAAAAGCCAAAGAAGCCGGCTATGAACTAAAGATCGGGCGATTTCCCTTTCGCGCCAGCGGAAAAGCGCGCGCCATAGGGGAGACCGAGGGCCTCGTAAAATTGATATTCGATGCCAAATACGGTGAACTGCTCGGGGCCCACATCCTTGGTTCCGAAGCCACGGAAATGATCGCCGAACTGGGAATCGCCAAAACGCTGGAAACCACCAATTGGGAAATCGAACATACGGTGCATGCCCATCCCACGCTATCTGAGGCCGTCATGGAAGCAGCCGGGGATGCTTCGGGAGAAGCCATACATATCTGAGACGCCGGATTAAGAGCCGGAATCAAATTCCCGATCCGATATTTGCCGGAATCTTTTCCATCTGAGACTTCAGTTTCAAGTAATAAACGGAACATCCGAACCGTCGAAAAGACCAGGCATTTCGGGAAGTCTATGCTGCCGCATTATCGGCGTCCAATTGCTCCCCATTTTATTTTTTGCACTGCCGCAATCGATGTTCTGAACTTCATGAGTTCTTCATGAATCTCATGTATTTTATGAATGCTCAAATATTTTTTGTAACCTTGGCGTTTTTTCTGACTCTATATAAGCAGCAATTCGCAGTAAGCCGGGAAATGATTCAAAATCTTAGCTTTATCCGGTATCCGAAATCAAAAAAATAAATAAAAGGGAAATGTCCAATGAATGATGGAAAATATAAGACAGAACCGGATTCATTATCCGAACAGGAAATTGAAACCAACGAGTGGCTTGAATCGCTGGATTATGTGATCGAGCATGGCGGTCCGGAAAGGGTAAAAAATCTCCTCAAAGAACTTCAGCAGCAGGCCTATGCCGCGGGAATCAAGCTGCCGTTTACGGCAAACACGCCCTACATTAATACCATTCCCGTGGAAGAACAGCCAACTTTTCCGGGCAGCCGGGAAATTGAGCGGCGTATCAAAAGCATCATCCGCTGGAATGCCATGGCAATGGTGGTTCGGGCCAACCGGGTGGAAAACGGAATCGGAGGCCATATCTCAACCTATGCCTCGGTTGCCACGCTTTATGAAGTGGGATTCAACCATTTCTTCCGTGCGCCGCAGGATGATTTCAGCGGCGACCAGGTCTTTTTCCAGGGGCATGCCTCGCCGGGAAACTATGCCCGTGCATTTCTGGAGGGCCGCATCTCCGTGGAGGAATTGAAAAATTTCCGGCATGAAGTGCATCCCGGCGGGGGACTGCCGTCCTATCCCCATCCCTGGCTCAAATCGGACTTCTGGCAGTTTGCCACCGTTTCCATGGGTCTGGGTCCCATCATGGCAATTTATCAGGCGCGTTTCAACCGCTATCTGGAAGATCGCGGTCTGAAGAAGACTTCCCATGACAAGGTATGGGCATTCCTTGGCGACGGGGAGACCGACGAGCCGGAAGCTTTGGGAGCCATCGCGCTGGCGGCCCGGGAAAAACTGGACAATCTTATTTTTGTGATTAACTGCAACCTGCAGCGCCTGGACGGGCCGGTGCGCGGAAACGGCCGGGTGATTCAGGAACTGGAAACCGTGTTTCGCGGAGCCGGCTGGAATGTGATAAAGGTGTTGTGGGGGAGCGACTGGGACGAGCTGCTGGAAAGGGACAAAGACGGGCTGCTGGTAAAGCGAATGGGCGAAGTGGTGGACGGCGAATACCAGAGCTATATCGTGCGGGGAGGCGCTTATATCCGGGAGCATTTCTTCGGCAAAGATCCTCGTTTGCTCAAATTGGTGGAGCATTTGTCGGATGACCAGCTTGAAAAGCTTCGGTTGGGCGGTCACGATCCGGAGAAGGTGTATGCCGCCTTCAAAGCCGCTGTGGAACACAAAGGCGCTCCCACCGTTGTTCTGGCCCGCACTGTAAAAGGATACGGTCTGGGTGAGGCAGGCGAGGGCAAGAATATTACCCACCAGCAGAAGAAATTGAATGAACAGGAGCTGCGGGAATTCCGGGCCCGCTTTGGGATACCCATCTCCGATGAAGAGATTGACACCGTGCCGTTTTACAAGCCGGCGGATGATTCCCCGGAAATGCAATATCTGCACGAACGGCGCAAGCAGTTGGGCGGCTACATGCCGGTTCGCCGCATGAAAAGTGAAACACTGAAAGCGCCGCCCGAAGATCTTTTTCAGGAATTCTATGAAGGAAACGGTGATCGTGAGGTGGCCACTACCATGGCCTTCGGACGTCTGATTTCCAAATTGCTGCGGGAAAGCGAATTCGGCAAACAGATCGTTCCTATCATCCCGGATGAGGCGCGGACTTTTGGAATGGAGGCACTTTTCCGGCAGGTGGGAATTTATTCCCACGTAGGCCAGCTCTATGAGCCGGTGGATAAAGAGAGCCTGCTGTATTACAAGGAAGCGCGGGATGGTCAGATTCTGGAAGAAGGAATCACCGAAGCCGGTTCCATGTCCTCTTTTATCGCTGCCGGAACCGCATATTCGACCCACGGAATTAATATGATCCCGTTCTTCGTATTCTATTCCATGTTCGGTCTGCAGCGGATAGGCGATCTGGCATGGGCTGCCGGCGATATGCAGGCGCGCGGTTTTCTGGTTGGGGGAACCTCGGGAAGAACAACATTGGCCGGCGAAGGCCTCCAGCATCAGGACGGCAACAGTCACATGCTCGCCTATCCCTATCCCACGCTGCGGGCCTACGATCCTGCTTTTGCCTATGAACTGGCGGTGATCGTGCGGGAAGGCGTCCGCGAAATGTACGAAGAGCAGAATCCGGGATTCTATTATATCACAATCATGAATGAGAGCTACATTCAGCCGCCCATGCCCAAAGGGGCCAAAGAAGGCATTATTAAAGGGATATACAAGTTCAAGGCATCCGAAAAGAAAAATGCCAAACTGAACGCCAATCTGATGGGTAGCGGCGCCATTCTTAACAAAGTGATCGAGGCCCAGAAAATTCTGGAAGATAAATTTGATGTGGCGGCGGATATCTGGAGTGTGACCAGCTACAAGGAACTGCATCGGGACGCGCTGCTTGCGGAACGCTGGAACATGCTGCACCCCGGTAAAAAGGAAAAAATTCCATATGTCAGCCAGGCGCTGAAAGGAGCGGAAGGCGTTTTTGTAGCCGCCAGCGATTATGTGAAAGGGCTGTCGGAATCGATTGCGAAATGGATCCCGGGCCGTCTGATTTCCCTGGGGACCGACGGCTTTGGCCGCAGTGACGGACGCCGGCATTTGCGGGAATTTTTTGAGGTTGATCCCCGCTTCATTGCCCTGGCGGCTCTTTTCGCACTCTCACAGGAAGGTAAAATCAAGAGCGAGGTGGTGAAGAAAGCCATTAAAGAACTGGATATCGATCCCCAAAAAGCGAATCCGATGATCAGCTAATAATTGATCCTTGTACGAATAAAACAGTATCTCGATTGAGAAATTCTAAATTTGTTGCGATATCGAATTGCGAATTTAAAGGAACACCATAAAAAAAGGAAGAAATTATGGCGTCAGAATTCAAATTACCTGAACTGGGAGAAAATGTCAATTCCGGTACAGTTGCCAAGGTCCTGGTATCCAAAGGAGACAGCATCGATAAAGAGCAGAATGTGATAGAGCTGGAAACGGACAAGGCGGTGGTTGAAGTGCCGTCGGATATCTCCGGGGTGGTGAAGGATATATTTGTCAAAGAAGGCGATGAGATAAAAGTGGGTCAAAAAGTGTTTTCGGTGGAGGGTGGAAAAGAAGGCCAAGGCGGAGAAGAGCCTTCCAGAGAACCCTCAGAAAAGAAAGAGGAAGAAGGCGGAGGCGACGGCAAAGGCCGGAAGGAAGAACCCGCGGAGCAGGCAGAAAAGAAGGAAAGCCCGCAAAAGGAGGCAAAACCTTCTCCTTCCGCCAAAAAAGAAGAGTCACCCGGGGGCGGGGTTGTGGAAATAAAGCTGCCCGAGCTCGGCGAAAATGTGGAAACCGGGACCGTGGCGAAAGTGTTGGTCAATTCCGGTGAAGAAATTCAGAAAGATCAGAATATTCTGGAGCTGGAAACCGATAAAGCTGTTCTGGAAGTGCCGGCCGAAGTGGGCGGCACTGTTAAGGAAGTATTTGTAAAAGAGGGCGAACAGGTGAAGGTGGGGCAAAAAATCCTCACGATTTCTTCCGCAGAGAAAGCCGCAGAGGAGAGAAAGGAAGAAAAACCGGAACGGCCAGCCGCTGAAAAAGAAACAGAACAGGTAGCGGAAACAGAAGCAAATGAAGAAGAGGAAGAAAGGGGCGAAAAAAAGGCGGAATCGCCTGTTGAGGCGTATCAGGCTCCGGCAGTGCGAAAAGAACGCCGGGAACCGCAGGAGATTGCCCCGGCCGCCCCGTCGGTCCGCCGCTTTGCCCGCGAAATCGGGATTGACATCAATCAGGTCCCGGGAAGCGGTCCCAGCGGCAGGATATCTGTGGATGACGTCAAAAATTTCGCCAAAATGATCAATAAGCAGAAGGCGGCTTCCCGCACTGTTTTAAGGGGTATAGAACCGGAACCGCTGCCGGATTTCTCCAAATGGGGTGAAGTGGAACATAAACCGATGAGCAATGTGCGGCAAAGAACCGCCAAACACCTTGGGTATGCCTGGGCTACCGTGGCGCACGTCACCCAGTTCGATAAAGCAGATATCACGGAGCTGGAAAAATTCCGGAAGCAATATGGAAAAAAGGCGGAAGCGGCCGGCGGAAAGCTGACGGCCACCGCCATACTTCTGAAAATTGCGGCCTCTGCGCTGAAAGTTTTTCCGCAGTTTAACGCCAGCATCAATATGGCGCAAAATGAGGTGATCTATAAAAAGTATTATAATGTGGGCGTTGCGGTCGATACCGACCGCGGCCTTCTGGTGCCGGTTATTCGGGACGTGGATAAAAAGAACATCATCCGGTTGTCGGTGGAACTGACCGAATTGGCCCAAAAGGCGCGCGACCGGAAATTGTCGCTGGAGGAAATGCAGGGCGGAAATTTCAGCATCTCGAATCTGGGCGGCATTGGCGGAACGGCATTCACACCGATTGTCAATTCCCCGGAAGTGGCGATTTTAGGCGTCTCCCGTTCGCGGATTGAACCGGTTTATATCAACGGGCAGTTTGAGCCGCGTTCGCTGCTGCCGCTTTCCCTTTCCTATGATCACCGGCTGATTGACGGAGCGGATGCGGCCCGTTTCCTGCGCTGGGTGGCGGAGGCCATCGAGCAGCCGTTTCTTATCGTTCTGGAAGGGTAAATATAGGTTAATGGTTTTCAACTAAGAGGAGAACTGTTTTGGCGGAAAATAAAACTTCAGCAACGCAGCTTGTCATTATTGGCGCCGGCCCGGGCGGCTATGCCGCCGCTTTCCTGGCAGCCGACTTGGGTACGGAGGTAACTTTGATTGATCCGGAGGAAAATCCCGGCGGCGTTTGTCTCTACCGCGGCTGCATTCCATCAAAGGCGCTTCTGCATGTCTCAAAGCTGCTGGCCGAGGCACAGGAGGCCGCGGATTGGGGCGTAAAATTTGCCGAGCCGGAAATTGATCTGGACAAGCTCCGTTCCTGGAAAGAAGGGGTGGTCAAGCAGCTGACCGGCGGCCTGGGACAACTGAGCAGGCAGCGCAAAATCAATTATATTCAGGGGCGGGCTAAATTCCTGGACAAAAACAGTCTTGAAGTTTCCGATCTGCAGGGAAAAAAATCGCAGCTCAGTTTCAGGCATGCGATCCTGGCCAGCGGCTCCCGGCCGGCCACGGTTCCCGGAATTTCCATCGACAGCAAAAGAATATTGAATTCCACCAGCGCACTTAATATCGAAGACATTCCCAAAACGCTGTTGATCATTGGAGGAGGATATATCGGTCTGGAGATGGGGACCGTTTATGCCGCGCTGGGCAGCAAGGTGACGGTGGTGGAGATGCTGCCCGGAATTCTTCCCGGCGCGGACCGCGATCTGGTTCGTTTTCTTCAAAAACGCCTGGAGGGAAAATTTCAGGCCATATTGACGAATACCAAAGTAGTGGAATTGAAAGAAGTTAAAAGCGGCCTTAAAGTAAAATTCGAAGGAAAGGACCTCGAGAAGCCGGAACAGAAATTTGACAAGGTCCTGATTTCCGTGGGACGAAAACCCAACTCGCAGGACCTGGGACTGGAGAATACCCGGGTTGAAATTGACCAGCGCGGTTTCATAAAGGTGGATGAACAGCTTTGCACCGCGGAACCTTCCATTTTTGCGATTGGCGATGTGGCCGGTGAGCCGATGCTGGCGCATAAGGCCTCCCACGAAGGGCGCACCGCCGTTGAAGTGATCGCGGGGCATAAAGTAGTGTTTGAACCCAAAGCCATTCCGGCAGTGGTATTCACCGATCCGGAGATCGCGTGGTGCGGACTGACCGAAACCGAAGCCAGGGAAAAAAATGTGAAGTTTGAAGCGGCCCGCTTTCCCTGGGCCGCCTCGGGAAGGGCCCTGACCATGGGCAGAATGGATGGCATGACCAAGCTGCTGATCGACCCGGATACGGAAAGGGTGTTGGGCATGGGAGTCGCTGGGGCAGGCGCCGGTGAACTGATTGCCGAGGGAGTGCTGGCGATTGAAATGGCGGCGCTGGCCACAGACGTCAAACTGACCATCCACCCACATCCCACTTTATCGGAGACGGTCATGGAATCGGCGGAAGTGTTTTTCGGCCAGAGTACGCATGTTTATCGTCCCAAAAGAAAATAATCACCGCATTCGACATGACCAGAAAAACTGAAAACCCGGAGCATGACTTGCCCGGGTTTCTTTTTTGTGAACTCAAATTTTCAGCAGATCATAAATCTTGTTTTGGTGCATCGTCCGGCTTATGATTTTTGAAGACTTTGTTTATTTTTCCGATGAGTTCTTTTAGTTCATACGGTTTCGGCAGGATCTCATCCACGTAGGGATGATGCTGGAGTTCCTCCCTCGCCTGATCGCCCCAGCCGGTGACCAGGATGATATGGGATTCGGGAAGAGATTCTTTCACGCGTCTGGCCAGTTCCCACCCGGACATTTCCGGCATGCCCAGATCGGTGAGAACAACGTCAAAAAAATTGCTCCCCACTTTTTCCAAAGCGATCTGCCCGCTGGGGGCTATTTCCACGGATCTGAATTTAAGCCGCAGGATTTCGGCCATGGTGTCAAGCAGTTCCGGTTCATCATCCACAATGAGAAGACGGATTTCATTGCTTTTTTCTTCAATCTCCAGTTCTTTGGGATCTTTGGGCTTTATTGGTTCATCGGTCAGCGGCAGAACGATGGTGAATGTGGAACCTTTGTTGATTTCGCTATCCACTTTGATATTTCCGCCATGTCCGGTAATGGTCTTATAAACGATACTCAATCCCAGGCCGGTGCCTTTTTCCCCTTTGGTGGTGAAGAAAGGATTAAAAATCTTGTTCCTGATTTCCTCCGGCATACCTAATCCGCTATCCTTAAAGGAAATCCGGACCCGCTTGTCATCCACTTTTTGGGAGACGATCTCCAGGTTGCCGCCGTTGGGCATGGCATCGTAGGCATTGAGGATCAGGTTGGTGAATACCTCTTTCAGCTCGACAGCATCCCCTTTCACCACCACAATATCTTTGAAATCCGTATGAAGCTGGACTTTTTTGTCCTTGAGCTGGGTGCTGACCTTCAGTTTGCTGGCCGTAAAGATGATGCTTTCTTTGATTAATTCATTCACGTCCAGTGCCTGGTAATTGCTGTCCCGTTTTTCACGGGTAACTTCCTGCATGCGTTTAACAATTTGCCCGCCGTCAATGGCCGCTTTTTCAACAATTTTCAATTGCTCTTTGGTTTCGTTATTATCGGATTTCAGCAGTAGGAGTTGGGTCCGGCCCAATATGGTAGCCAGAAGATTGTTAAAATCGTGGGCGACCCCGGCAGCCATCTCACCCACTGCCCGAATCCGCTCGGTCTGTAATAATTGCCGCTGCAGCCCGACCCGCTCTGTGATGTCGGTACCGTAGAAATAGAAATGATTATCATCCGAGGGTTGATAAATGATATAATGGAACACCCGGTCCTGAAATTTGTGCTCCAGCTCGACATGGCTGATGTGCTTGCCGCTGAAATTTTGAAGGAGTGATTTGGTGTCCCCCGGCAGGAAATTCATGATCTCCTTTTCGGAAAGGTTGAGCGATTTCAGCAGCTTCTGCGCTGCGGGATTCAGGTAATGCAATTGGCCTTTCGGATCGATACTGATAACCAGGTTGGGATTGGTTTCCGGGAATTTTGAGAGAAATTCAATCTTGGCCTCCTGGGCCCGCTGCCTGGTGATATCGTAAATGGAGAAAACGCCGCCCTTGAACTGATTCTTCGGATTATAGATGGGAAAAAAGGACCGTTTGACAGATTTCTGAATGATCTCATCAAAATATTCATCTTCGAAAGTGGAAACCCGTTTGCGGGAAGCCGTCTTCTTTATTTTCTTAATAGGACCGAAATTAAAGAGACACACATTCTCGAATTTCTGTCCGATGATACCCGCGGCCTCATGATTAAACAAGTCCGAAAATGCTTTGTTTGCCCTGATCACCTTGAATTTTTCATCGATCACCGCCAGTGCGATATTGACGGTCTTGAACGTGGTTTCCCATTCGCTTTCCGCACTTTTAACTTTTTCAAACAGATTGATCTGGCCCATCGCGATAAGCATTTGTTTAATCACATCCTGGATAAGGGCAGCCATGAATTCCTGGTTTATCTGATCAAGAATATGGTTGTTCATTGCCAGGAATCCCAGATACTGGGAATCCGAGGAGGATTCCCAGGAAAATAGACCTGAATAATAATTAGTGTCCTGTCCCAGATCCGATAGATCCAGAATTGCAGGATGGAATTTATTCCAGAAAATGGTTCGTTCTTCTATGATTCTGGTTGGCAGATCGAGCACGTCGGGAAGCTGATCATGTTCGGTGACATTCTTTATTTTTTCCCAATGCCTGCCGTTCTCAGATTTGTAGAAGCTGCTTTTTTCGCTCTGCAGCAAATCAGACAAGCCCTGCAGTGCATTTTGATAAATCTGGGGAATATTCTTTGAATTTTGAGCAATATTGAAAATTGAATTTATAATGAACAACTTTTTATTCTGCAATTCAATCAGATTGAAGTAGAAACTGTTTTTCAGCGCAATGGCCAGATGACTGGCGATCTGTTGCAGGAAATCCAGATCATTTTGCTTGTAATGATTGATCTCCTCATGCCCAATATTCAGAATTCCGAGAATTTCTTTTTCGAAATTTATGGGGAAATGAATGACCTGTCCCACGTCTTCCATAAAATAGACTTCCTCCAGACTGCTCCCCTCACTTTTGGGATCATCTTCGATATTCTGGATCTGGGGTTTTACGGTCTCAATCAGCTTTGTAAAAATTCCGTTTGAAGACAGATCTAAAATATGGTTCTGCGGAAAAATGTTTTTTCCTTCGTTGAACATGTAAAATAAACTGAAATGATATTTTTCCAGATCATTGGGAAGCAGGAATGAAAGCGTTTTAAAGGGCAGAATCTCTTTCAGCTCCTCTGCAAATCTCTTGAAAATGGATTTAATATCCAGGTTGCTGTTCAATAACTGGGAGAAATTTTCCAGGAATTTGAGCCGCGCATTCTGCCAGGTTATCCGGATTTTCAGCAGCTCTTCCTTGGTGATATCCAGAATTGTCCAGAGCAGCTGCTTCTCTTCATCTGTGTTTATGGGGGTGATATATAACTGGTAATAGTGTTCTTCATTATCCGCAAATCCGGAGAGGAATTTCTTGGAAAAGACATTCCCGGTTTTTAATACATTCTGGCCGGCAATATCCAGGTGGAATTTTTTGAGTTCCGGCAAAATTTCCAGCACATTCTTATCAATGGCCTCCTGTGGGCCGATGCTCAATTCTGTTTCCAGAGATTGGTTCCAGAATTTGATATTCAGATTATGATCGGTGACGAACACAAAATGGGGCAGGTTGTTAATAATATGTTCGACAAATTTTTTCAGATGAATAATTTGCATTTCCCGTGATTTCTGCCGGGTGATATCCCGTTCAATGCCGACTAAAGCCACAATTTTGCCGTATTCATCCTTGACAGGCTGCGTATGCAGATGGATGATGTAGGAATGCCCTTTTTTGTGTTTGTTGGTTATTTCACCCTTCCAGCCGTTGTTCAGCGATGCCTCCAGGATTTCTTTTTCCAGTCGGGGTTGCTGCGTTGAATCCCTCAGGACGGAGATGGACTTTCCGAGAAGTTGGTGCCGCGGGAAACCGCTTATTTTCTCCATTGCTTCATTGGCATAGAGAATATTGCCATTTTCCTTTGGTTCAAAAATCACAATGCCTTCGCCCACGCTTTCCAGCGCCATGCTCAACAAATTGAGCATACTTTTCGTTTCGTGGATATAGGTATTATCCTGAATGTAGGCTGTATACTTCGCCGGACTGTCGTGAATGTTTAGTCTGGAAATCTTAAGGAGCGCCTGAAACCGTCTTCCATTTTTATTCTCCGCCTCAATCTCAAGATCGATTTTAAAGCGTTGATTGTTTTTTAGCTGGCCGAGCGCATTGTTCAGGATTGTCTGACTGGAGGACGAGAACAGTGTGGTAAGCGTTTTGCCGATCACCTCCTGTTTTTCATAACCAAAGTAGGTCAGAAGACTGGAATTCGTTTTTTCGATAACGAAATCTTCATCCAATTGCAATATATTCGCTTCAATCCGGTCGGAATCGAGTGCCTGCACTTTGTTTCGCGTAATGTTCAGATCCATTCGCAGGTGGGTGAAATAGGCGCCAATTTTTATGGTAATATCCTGAAGCAGTTCCAGAGTTTTGTATACATCGAAATCTTTATCAGTAATTTTAGCCGATTGTGCAACAATCTCATCCCGCAGGATGAAAAGCGTATCGAGAAAATTGTGAGGATTCAGTCCGTTGCTTTCCACAAAGTCAATTATTTCTGGCAGCAAGTAGTAGATATCGTTATTGTTATGATAAATGGCTTCCAGGAATTTTAAAAAGACATTCTTTTTCTGGTATAAAGGGATCGAATCGGAATAGGGTGATTTTAAGACCTGTTTCTGCCATTTGCTATAAATCGTCTCTATCATAAAGAAAATCGGCCTGTTTAAGTTAAATTTCTCTAATTATTATCGGATAAACTTTTAATCCCTTAACCCCAAATTTGCAAAAACTTATGCTTCCTTTAAAAACTAAATTCAATTGATCATTTCCCAAAATAAAGGGATATAAAACGAATAAGATGCAATGAATTTCGCAAACCATTGTTTTTAATACAAAAATTTTTATCAAATTCCCGAGGTTTTCATGAAAGCAAGGCAACATTGATTTCCCTCAAGCTCATATAAGCGGGATATTTACCCCTGGACGTGAGAGATACTGAAAATCCGCTTTTTTTGAATAGCGCGTTTACCTAAATTTAAAATCTATGAGTAATAAAGATTTTTCAATTTTTCGTTATGTATTTTTTCGTGTCCTGAAAAATCCGCTGGGAACAATCGGTCTCATCATTGTTCTCTTGGCAGTGATTGTAGCCATTTTTGCGAATGTTCTGGCACCTTACAGTCCCTACGAACAGCACATTGATCAATCATTACACGGGCCGTCTGCCCAGCATTGGCTATGTCAGGATAATCTCGGTCGGGATATTTTGAGTCGAATTATTTATGGGACACGGATCAGTCTGATGGTTGGTTTTATTACGGTGAGTATCTCAGCTATTATCGGAATGCTGATTGGGGCAACCTCAGGCTATTTTGACGGCTGGATAGACGAGATCCTCATGCGGATTACCGATATCTTGCTGGCTTTTCCGGGCATACTGCTGGCTATTGCTATCATGGCGATTCTGGGACCCAGCCTGAATAGTGTGATTATTGCACTCTGTATCGTGGGATGGAAATCCTATGCCCGGCTGGTGCGGGGAGAGATTCTGAAGGAGAAAGAACAGGAATATGTGCAGGCCGCCCGAGCGTTGGGGTATTCCCGGACCCGGACCATTGTTTTCCATTTGATTCCCAATACGCTGAATCCCGTGATCGTGATGTCCACACTGGGCATTGCTTCCATGATCATCTCCGAAGCCGGCTTGTCCTTCCTGGGACTTGGCACCCAGCCGCCGACGCCCAGTTGGGGCGCAATGCTCGCCGAGGGGCGACAGTACCTGCTGCAGGCCTATCACCTGACCACTTTCCCGGGTTTGGCGATCATGATTTTGGTCCTGGGATTCTCATTTCTGGGCGATGCTTTACGGGACGCGCTGGATCCCCACATTAAAATATTAAGAGACTTTTAGTTTTTTCTTATAATTCCCGGATATTTATGATAAAATCGTTTTTGGCGGCGCTATGAACAAAAAACAACTTCTCTGGTTACTGAAACTGGTTGTGGGTTTAATCT